>DASZJK010000300.1:0-6723 GCA_035948155.1 Candidatus Dormiibacterota bacterium | reverse complement strand
CCCACAGGCGTTGACGTGCGGTCCAGCAGGATGATCAGCGAAGGCAGCTCGAGGTTGCGCACGGTCGCAGCGTCGAGGGGCATTGTCACGTCCGGTGAATACGTGCGCACCGTGAACACGCCCGGCGCGACGCGTGTCCCGGTGTGCTTCAGGTAATCGAGCACGACACCCGCAGCACCGACCGCGAGGGGCGCGTCCGCTGCGCCGATCGAAGCTGGATACGCGACGCCGAGCATGTCTTTCAGGCGCTGCCGGCCGCGCACAGGGTCGAATCGATATTCCTCGACCTCGGGTGGTGCGAGGAGCTCAGCCGGCGCGAGGCGCTCGAGCTCCGACTGGAGCCGGTCCCTGGGCAGCTGGCATAGCAGCAGCTCGCCAGTCGAAACCTCGCAAGCCGCGATCCCCGACTCGAGTCCTTTCGTCCACGCGGCGACGAGGTAGTTCGGGCGCGAGGGTTCGAGGTAGGCGTCCTCGACGACGGTGCCAGGAGTCAGCACCCGCGTCACGTCGCGGCGCACAATTTTGTTTTTGATCGCGGCTTCGACCTGGTCGCAGATCACGACCTTGTGCCCCGCCCGCAGCAGCTTGCCGACGTACGACTGCCAGGCGTGGTGCGGCACGCCGCACATCGGTGCCCGCCCTGTCTTGCCCAGCGGCCGTGAGGTCAGCTGCACGCCCATGATCGGCGCGGCGACCTTCGCGTCGTCGAAGAAGATCTCGTAGAAGTCGCCGAGCCGGAAGAGAAGGATCCCGTCGGGGTGTTTCTCTTTTGCCTCTCGGTACTGCCGCATTACCGGTGTGGCAGGGATCGTCACGCGGCAGGCAATCCCAAGAGCTGTCCCGCGGTCGCCTGCAGGACGCGCAGGTTGACTACGTCGCCTGGCCGGACTTCGCCGCCTCGCATCACGACCGCGCGCTTGCCCTGGCGGATACGGCCGTACGGGCGGTTCAATTCGTCGTGGCCCTCGACGAGGACCTCGACCTCACGACCGATCCATCGCGCCGTCTTGCGCGCGGCGATCTCTCTCGACAGCGCGAGCAGGTCGTTGAGCCGGCGCAGCTTTTCTTCGTGCGGAACGTCGTCGGGCATGCGATTCGCCGCATACGTACCGGGGCGCGGCGAGTACATCGCGATGTGGACGACGTCGAACTCGATCTCCTCGACCAGCGCGCGCGTGTTCAGGTAGGCGGCCTCAGACTCGCCTGGGAAGCCAACGATCACGTCGGTCACCAGGCCGAGGTCCGGCATCAACCGACGCGCGCTCTCGATGATCGAGCGGTAGTGCCGCGTCTGGTATCCGCGCGCCATCCGCTTCAGCACGGTGTCATCGCCCGACTGCACCGGAAGCTGCAGCTCGCGGCAGACGACTTCGCTCGATGCCATCACCTCGAGAAGCTCAGCCTCGAGGTCCTGCGGGTGAGAGGTCAGGAACCGCAGTCGCCTCAGCCCAGGGACCCTCTCGACCTCCCTGACCAACGCGGCAAGTCCGCGGCCCGAATCCGGATCGCGGTAGTCGTCGACGTTCTGGCCGAGGAGGACGACCTCCTTCGCGCCATCGGCCACGGCTTGGCGGCACTCCGCCAGCACGGCCTGCATAGGCAGATGTTTCTCCCGGCCGCGCACCCGCGGCACGATGCAAAAGGTGCAGTTGTGGTCGCAGCCCTGGATCACACGGATGTAGTGGCTGATCCCGGTCCGACCGGCCGCCGGAAGCGGCTCGCCCAGCGAGTAGTCGTAACGCGCTTCGAGCCCCGCGATGAAGTCGTCGTAGTCGCCGATCGGAACAACCGCGTCGAGGTGCGGGAATCGCCGCCTCAGCACGTCGCCTTCCTTGGCCACGATGCAGCCCGTCACCGCGATCGTGCGATCAGCGGTCTTCCAGTGCTTGAGCTCGTGCAGCTTGGAGTAGACGCGGTCCTCAGAAGCCTGGCGCACGACACACGTGTTGAGCACAGCGACATCGGCGCGCTCGAGGGAGTCCTCGACGTAGCCGGCGGCAAGAAGCTTTCGGGCGAGGCCTTCCGAGTCCGCCAGGTTCATCTGGCACCCGATGGTCCAGATATGGAACGACCTACGTTGCGTCAGCGACTCTCCACGAGCAATCGGATTCCAGTCCTCTCTTCGCCGTCGATGGAGATGTCGATGAACGCCGGAATGCAGACCAGGTCGAGGCCGCCCGGCGCGACGTAGCCGCGCGAGATGGCGATCGCCTTGACCGCCTGGTTGATGGCGCCGGCGCCGATTGCCTGGACTTCGACCCTGCCCTTGCTGCGGATCACGCCCGCGATCGCGCCCGCGACGGCCACTGGTTTCGAGGTGGCCGAAACCTTGAGCACCTCTACTGGAACGCGCTCGCCTGACACTGCTGGAACCCCTTCAAACATGTTCGCGGTCGACTCGCTGGATCGATGTGGCTCGTCCGGTTGAAGGGTTAATGGTAACCAGTACCGAATTGAAAGTCACGGGTCCGGAGGCCACGACGAAGCGGTTTGGCACCCCCGTCAGGAAGCGCTGGATGACGACGTCTTTGTCCATGCCGATGCACCCGTCCCGCGGCCCGACCATGCCCACGTCGGTGACGTAAGCGGTCCCGCCGGGAAGGACCCTGGCATCCGCGGTCGGGATGTGCGTGTGCGTCCCCACGACTGCGCTGGCCCTGCCGTCGAGGTACCAACCCATCGCCGTTTTTTCCGACGTCGCCTCCGCGTGCATGTCGCAGAAGACGACCCTGGTGTCGGGATGGGCCTGAAGGATCGCATCCGCGGTTCGAAACGGATCGTCCAGCGGGTCGAGAAAGATGCGACCGATCAGGTTCATGACGAGCACATGGTGGCCGGCCGTCTCGGTGACGCACCACCCCTGGCCGGGCGCGCCTGGCGGGTAGTTGGCCGGCCGCAGCACACGATCGAGGTTGGGCAGCTCGCCGACGAACTCCTTCTGGGCGAAGACGTGATTACCGGTCGTGATCACGTCCGCACCATACCCACGCAGCTCGCTCACCAGCTTCGCCGTCAGGCCGAACCCGCCCGCGGAGTTCTCACCGTTGAGGATCGTGAGGTGAGGCCGGTGCTCTCTCTTCAGTCCGGGCAGCAGCGCCTTCACGGCCTCGCGGCCCGGTTGCCCGACCACGTCGGCGACGAACAGGATCCTCAGCTCCTCCTCGGCCACCGATCGATTGTCGTGGAAACGAAAAAGGGAGCCCCTAAGGGGCTCCCTTTGAAAATCTACTTGATCTACTTGGCGTACTCCACCGCCCTCGTCTCGCGCACGACGGTGACGCGGATCTGGCCGGGGAAGCTGAGCTCTGACTCGATGCGCTTGGCGATGTCCCGAGCCATGAGCTGAGCAGCCGAGTCGTCGATCTGCTCCGGTCTGACCAGGATCCTGACCTCGCGGCCGGCCTGGATGGCGTAGGACTGCTGCACGCCCTGGAACGAGTTGGCGATCTCCTCGAGCTTCTCGAGCCTCTTGACGTAAGCCTCGAGCGACTCTCTGCGCGCACCTGGGCGCGCAGCGGAGATGGCGTCTGCAGCGATCAGAAGCAAGGCTTCGATGGTGTGCGGCTCCTCGTCGTAGTGGTGCGCACGCACGGCGTGCACGACGGGCGCCGGCACCTGGTGCCGCTGGAGCAGGTCCGCCCCGATCACGGCGTGGGAGCCCTCGACCTCGTGGTCGATTGCCTTGCCGATGTCGTGGAGCAGGCCCGACAGCTTGGCGATACGGACGTCGGCGCCGATCTCGGACGCCATCATGGCGGCGAGATAAGCGACCTCTTTCGAATGGTTCAGCACCTGCTGCCCGTAGCTGGTGCGGAAACGCAGTATGCCGAGGTGGCGGACGACCTCAGGGTGCAGTCCCTGCAGGCCGAGCTCCAGGACCGCGCTCTCCCCCTCCTCTTTGACCCTTTGCAGGACCTCCTGGCGGGACTTGGCGACGATCTCCTCGATGCGGGCCGGGTGAATCCGGCCGTCCACGATCAGCTTGTTGAGCGCGACCCTTGCCACCTCGCGGCGCACAGGATCGAACCCGCTGATGATCACGGCCTCCGGGGTGTCGTCGACGATGAGGTCGATCCCGGTGGCCTGCTGGAGAGCGCGGATGTTGCGCCCTTCCTTGCCGATGATGCGGCCCTTCAGCTCGTCGGTCGGGAGCGGAAGCACCGAGACCGAGACCTCCGCGGTCTGGTCGGCGGCGATACGCTGGATGGCCTCGGTGACGATCTCGCGAGCGCGACGCTCGCTCTCGTCCCGGGCCGCAAGCTCTGACTCTCGGACCTTGCGTGCGACCTCGTTGCGCAGGTCCTGTTCGACCTGCGCCATCAGGATGCCCTGGGCTTCCTGCCGCGTCATGTTGGCGACGCGCTGCAGCTCGAGCTCCTGCTTGCGGTAGCTCTCGTCGAGCTGGGCCTTGATGTCGTCGAGCGACTTCTTCTGGTTGGCGAGCTCGCGCTCGGTGCGGTTGAGGTCCTCCGACTTGCGGTCGAGGTTCTCCTCTTTCTGGAGAAGGCGCTTTTCGATCTGCTGCGATTGGGCTCGGTACTCGCGAGCCTCCTGTTCGGCGGCGGTGCGGACCTTGACGGCCTCTTCCTTGGCCTCGAGAAGCTTCTCTTTGGCCTGGGTTTCAGCGTCCGTGACGGTCTGCTGGGCCTTGAGCTCGAGGGCTTGATGCCCGTTGCTCTGACGGCGTCTGACGACCAGGTACGTGACCAGGGCGCCAATAAGAAGGGCCACAGGAGCCACCACCACCAATGCCAAGACGAAAACGAAACCAGTCATGTGGCATGCACCTCGTGTATTCGGTTGTCAAAGTGCGTGACCATGGCACGGCAGAACGGCCGCGCCTCGGGTTGGCTCTATGACTTGCGGACCTCAAAACGGGCCCGCGTGACCCTGATTTTAGGCCCCTCGGCCGGCCGGACAGCGAGGGTAGGGCGGCAGGCGCCGGAGGCGCCGGTCTGGCGAGCCGAGGCCAAGGCAGGGGTGGCCCGAGGCGGAGTGCATCGCGATGCATGACAACGAGGGCCGGGCCCCCTAACGCAGGCCCCGGCCGCCAGAGCCGCCATACACCGCTGTACGCGCCGACCGAGGGGCCTACGGCTTCGGGCGAGGTGCGGGGCCGGGCCTAGGCGCCCAGGAGCATGTCCTCGGAGCCCGTCCAGACCGCGTGGCAGGCCGCCCACGCTATCGCGTGGGAGTACCCGCGGCGGAGCAGCTTCGGCCCCTCCGCCTCCAGCAACTCATCGTAGGTTGGCGGGAGGTTGGAGCCGACGTCCCGACGCACCAACCGGGCCGCCACCCGGACCTGTGCGTCGCGGTCGAAGCGGCTGACGGCCTGCTGCACGGTCTCGCGGTCGACGCCCTTGGCGGTCAGCTCGGCCGCCAGCGCGCGCGGCCCCCGCTTGCCCCCGCGGCGGGCGACGTGAAGCTCGGCGAAGGTGGCGTCGTTGATGTAGCCCAGCTCGACGAAGGTGTCGAGGGCCGGTCTTACCTCGTCCTCTGTGTAGCCGAGCCGGAGCAGCCGGCGCCCCAGCTCGACGCCGCCGTACGGCCTGCGCGCCAGGAACCGGATGCCGGCGTCGAACGCATTGATCGCCTTGATCTTGGGCTTGGGCGGCCCAGGCGACCGGCCGCGGCGCCGGTAGCCCGCGCGGGCCCCCGCCCTAGAACTCCTCCCCGCCACCGGCTCCAGTCCTGACCGGCGCCGCGGTGCGGAGCGGCGTGCTGCCCGCCGCGGCCTTCTCGCGGACCTTGGCTTCGATCTCGGCGGCAAGGCTCGGATTCTCGCGCAGGTAGTTGCGGACGTTCTCGCGGCCCTGGCCGAGTCGCTGTTCGCCGTATGACATCCAGGTGCCGCTCTTCTCGAAGATCGAGTACTCAACCGCGGAGTCGATCAGCGATCCCTCGCGGGAGATGCCCTCGTTGAACAGGATGTCGAACTCCGCCGAGCGGAACGGTGGGGCGACCTTGTTCTTGACCACCTTGACCTTGACCCGCGCGCCGACCGAGTCGAGGCCGTTCTTGATGACCTCGACCTTGCGGATGTCGAGGCGGACCGAGGAATAGAACTTCAGCGCCCGGCCGCCCGGCTGGGTCTCGGGGTTGCCGAACATGATCCCGATCTTTTCCCGCAGCTGGTTGAGGAAGATCACCGAGCAGTTCGACTTGGCGATGGCCGCGGTGAGCTTGCGCAGCGCCTGCGACATGAGGCGGGCCTGGAGTCCGACGTGGGCCTCCCCCATCTCGCCCTCGATCTCAGCCTTCGGCACGAGCGCCGCGACCGAGTCGATGACGATGACGTCGACCGCGTTCGAACGCACGAGCACCTCGACGATCTCGAGGGCCTGTTCGCCGGTGTCGGGCTGGCTGATGAGCAGATCGTCGATCTTCACCCCGATGCGCGACGCGTAGAGGGGATCAAGGGCGTGTTCGGCGTCGACGAACGCCGCCACGCCTCCTGCCTTCTGGGCTTCGGCGATGACGTGCAGGGCGAGCGTGGTCTTGCCGGCCGACTCCGGGCCGTAGAGCTCGGTCACGCGGCCCCTGGGGATTCCGCCGACGCCAAGCGCAAGGTCGAGCGGCAGCGCGCCGGTCGAGATCACGCTCACCTCGCCGCGGAGCGCGACGTGCTCGCCGAGCCTCATGATCGCGCCCTTGCCCTGGGTCTTGGTGATCTGCGACAGCGCCGCGTCCAGCGCTGTCTTTTTTTCATGGTCGGCTTTGTCT
>DASZJK010000299.1:0-1787 GCA_035948155.1 Candidatus Dormiibacterota bacterium | reverse complement strand
CCAGATCAACGCGGGCCGGCGGACGATCGAACGTTCGCTCGACGACGTGAAGGACATGGAGATGCCCGAGGTGCCCCCGGCGGTCATCGCGGCAGGCGTCGTGGCCGCGGTTGTCGGCCTGGGGATAGTCGGCTGGTTGGTGTTCCGGAGCCGTCGAGGCCGGTCGATCGCCCAGCGACTGCAGGACGCGATCCCAGGTCCGGTCCGGGACCTGCCGACCGGGTTCCAGGCCAGAGTCCGCCGGGCCAAATAGGCAAAGGACTCGGCGCTCGGGGATTTCACCAGGAAGGTTGCACCCGGAAGCGCCGCGCCGCGGTAATACCCCTTGGTGCTCGGATCGTCCCGTACGAGAACCTGGAGTCGCGTAGTGATGCGATGAGGACGCTGTTCATCGTCGTGGCGGCGGCCCTCTTCCTTGGAAGCGAGACGTGGCCGCACGCGCAGCCGTCGGCGCCGCTGGTCGGGTTCAGCTTCAGCCCCGTCACCTCGGAGAATGCGGGACGCGACGCGAGCCAGGACCTCGCGCTCTTGCTGGATGCGACCCAGCCAGACCTCGTGCGGCTCCCGATCTACTGGGACGACGTCGAGCCGGCGCCGGACCAGCTGGACTTCGATTCGATCGACCCGCTCCTGGCCGTGGTCGCGAATCACAACCTGACGGCGCTGCACCCGACGCGCGTGGTCCTGACCGTCGGCGCACGCAATTTCCTGTATCCGGAGCTCCACGAGCCGGAATGGGCGGGGCCTCGACAGCAACCCTTTCTTGCGCAGGCACAGGCGAGCGACGCATACCGCCTCTACTTCGACTCGAGCATCGAGCGCTATCGCGTGTCGTCTCTGCTGTACGCGTGGCAGGTCGAGAACGAGCCCCTCGACGCTGTGGGCAACATCCTTACCGGCGCCGACCAGATCACACCGGCACAGCTCGATTGGGAGGTGGGGGAGGTGCATCGCCTCGACCCGGCGCACCAGGCGGTCGTCACGACGTACGACGGCCTCAACGTCTACGTCGACATGATGCAGCTGTTCGCACCGCAGGCACTGATCGGCGAGACCTACAACGGTCACCCGCAGGCGGCGTTGGATGCCGCGGACGCCCTGGGGCTCGACCTGTACGTCGACGGACCCAACGTTCCTTACCGGCATCTCACGACCATGTACCTGCGCGAGCAGTGGAAGCAGCAGGCCCTTCATTTCTGGGCTGGCCGCGCGAGCAAGCAGGGCAAATCGCTGTGGCTCGCGGAGATGCAGGCACAACCGTGGAAGGACGCGAACACGTTCAAGCCCAAAGACCTCCTCGCCAGCGCGGTCGACTACCGGCAGGAAAACCTGCAGGTCGTCCTGATGTGGGGGGTCGAGACGTGGCTCAACGATCCGTCCTGGCTTGCCGCCGGCGCGAAGGCTCTGCAGATCCTCCGCAGCTAACGACTAGGGGGCGACGATCTCGTGCTGGTTCGCCGCCGTGATGGTGAAGGTTCCGGCCGAGGTCGTGAGATGCACCGTCACGCTGTAGTCGGCCGAGCTCGACGTGCCGGTGCCGTACTTTCCGCTGGTGCAGGCGCTCGGGATCGTCAGCTTCACTGACGAGTCTTCGCCGGCTGCGACTGTGTCGGGCGCAAACTTCACCCCGTCGGCGCTGTAGCGCTCCCCGACCTTCTCTAGCCATGAGCCCTTGATCGAGGCGACAGTCATCTGCGCCGTCGCCGCGTCGATCGTGACGGCCTTGCTCGTGCCGTTGTGGACATTGACGGTGGCGTGAAGGTCGTACGCGGCATTGTTGGCGCCGC
>DASZJK010000298.1:0-7998 GCA_035948155.1 Candidatus Dormiibacterota bacterium | reverse complement strand
GACGACCTTGCGCAGCGCTCGCAACGCGACGCGCGCCTTGCTGCCGATCGCTCCCCGCTTCGCAACCTGCGCGCCCAGCTCGGGCATCTCGACGTAGTGGGCGACGTCGACAAGCTTCCCTCGCACCACGTCCGCGACGAGGATGTGCACCGTGTTCGAGCCGATGTCCAGCGCGGCAAGACGCATTCCAACGGAACTCTAGAATCACCGCAGAAGTGGCAAAGAGGACACGAATCGAGCACGACTCGATGGGCGACATGGACGTTCCGGCCGGTGCGTACTACGGTGCGTCGACGCAGCGCGCCGTACTGAACTTCCCCATATCCGGACAGCCGCTGCCACACCGATTGATCCGCGCGCTTGGAATGGTCAAGAAGGCGGCCGCGCAGACCAACCGAGAGCTCGGCCTGCTGTCGCGTCGCCGCGCGCGTGCGATCACCGCGGCCGCGCAGGAGATCATCGACGGCAAGCTCGAGGACCAGTTTCCGATCGACGTCTACCAGACGGGATCGGCGACGTCGAGCAACACGAACGCAAACGAGGTCATCGCCAACCGCGCGACCGAGATACTGGGCGGTGAGCGCGGTTCGAAGCTCGTCCACCCCAACGATCACGTCAACCTCGGTCAGTCGTCGAACGACGTCATCCCCACTTCGATCCAGCTCTCATCCGCCATCGCCATCAATACCGAGCTCATTCCCGCGCTCGAGCGCCTGCAGCGCGCGCTGGAGACGAAGAGCAAGGAGTTCTGGCCGGTCATCAAGACTGGCCGCACTCACCTCCAGGACGCGACACCGATTCGTCTCGGGCAGGAGTTCAGGGGCTACGCGGGACAGGCCGAGGAGTCGATTCGCAGGGCGCGCGGCGCGATCGACGAGCTGACCCGGATCCCGCTCGGCGGGACGGCGGTGGGCACGGGCTTGAACTCGCACCCGCAGTACGCCCGGATCGTCGCCGCACGCCTGGCGAAGGCCACACGGCTGCCCGTGCGCGAAACCGCCAACCACTTCCACGCGCAGGCGACTCTCGACGTGCTCGTCGCCGCCCACGGCGCTCTCCGCACCATCGGCACGAGCCTGTGGAAGATCGGCTCCGACATACGCCTGATGGGGACGGGTCCAATCGCGGGCCTCGGCGAGCTGCGCCTCCCCGAGACGCAGCCGGGCTCGAGCATCATGCCGGGCAAGGTGAACCCCGTGATCATCGAGTCGCTGCTGATGGTTATCGCGCGCGTGTACGGCAACGACACCACGGTCGTGGTCAGCGGACAGGCGGGCAGCCTGTTCGAGCTCAACGTGATGATGCCCGTGGCTGGTTTCGCGATGCTCGAGTCGATCACGCTTCTGGCGGCGGCGACGGCCAACTTCTCGGAGCGCTGCGTCGAAGGGCTGCAGGCGACCGACCGAGGACCCGAGCTGGTGGAGCGCAGCCCGATGCTGGCGACCGCGCTCAATCCGGTGATCGGCTACGACGAGGCGGCGAAGCTGGCCAAGGAGTCCATCCGCACCGGGCGCTCGATCCGGCAGCTCGCGCGCGGCCGCGGCGTCAGCGAGCGCGAGCTGAACAAGGTGCTCGACCTCGGCAAGATGACCAAACCAGGTCTTGAAGGTCCGGGCGGAGGCGGCTGAATAGAGGAGTGAGGCGACTGGAGCATCCGCTCCGCCGTTTTCGCCTCGCCGCGATCCTGCTCGGCATCGTGATCGTCATCGGAGTCGCGGGCTACATGCTCATCAACGGCTGGAGCCTGCTGGACTCCTTCTACATGGTGATCATCACCATCAGCACCGTCGGCTACACAGAGGTGCATCCCCAGGGCTGGCCCGGGCGGATCTTCACCTCGGGGATCATCGTTGTCGGCGTCGGGACGATGCTCTACGGCTTCGGCGTTTTCGCGGAGACGCTGGCGGACAATGCATTCGGCAGGTATCGGAGGGAGCGACAGTTGCAGCGAGACCTCGACGCGCTACGCGACCATTTCATCATCTGCGGCTATGGCCGCATCGGCACGCAGGTAGTCGCGGAGTTCGAGGCGCACCGGGTGCCCTACGTCGTGATCGACCAGACCGACGAGGCGCTGGAGAGGATTCGCGCCGAGGACCGTCTTCACATCGAAGGCGATGCCTCGAAGGAGGAGATCCTCAAGCAGGCGGGCATCGAGCGTGCGCGCGGGCTGATCTCGGCCGTCGACTCGGACGAACGCGCCGTGTACATCGTCCTCGCGGCGCGCGCTTTCAACCCCAACCTTTACATCGTCGCGAGGGCCGGCCGCCCAGACTCGATCCGCCGCCTCGAGCTGGCCGGCGCCACGCGGACCATCTCGCCCTACGTCATGGCCGGCCACCGGATGGCCGAGCTGGCGATCCGGCCCGCGATGGTCGAGCTTCTGGACACGCTGCATCACGGCGAGGCGGGGATCGGCGTCGAGGAGATGCTCGTCGAATCCGGGACGAAGGCTGCCGGCAAGACGCTGGACGAGTCGGGACTCCTTTCGCCCGACGGGGCCAAGGTGCTGGCCGTACGCAGGCCCGACGGCACGGTGATCACCAACCCACCGCCGGCGACGCTGCTGGGAGACGGGGACCTGGTCATCGCGCTGGGCACGGAAGACCAGCTGTTCGCGACGGCGGCGAAGCTCCTGTAGCCGAACGCTCTACCTAAAGTGATTCCGTGAAGCAATTCGGACGCCGCCCGGAGCTGGTCGCGACCGCCTCCGTCGCGGTCGGCGTCGTGCTCGTGGTGGCCAAGATCGTGGTCGGGCTGCTCACCGGAAGCCTGGGCATCCTGAGCGAGGCGGTGCACTCGTTCCTCGACCTGGCCGCAAGCGCCTTCACCCTGGTCGCGGTCCGCACCTCGCGCAAGCCGCCTGACAGGGAGCACCCCTACGGCCACGGCCGGACCGAGAACCTGGCCGCGTTCGCCGAGGGCATCCTCCTGCTCGTCACCGCGGTGCTCATCGCGTTCGAAGCCGTCCGCCGCCTCGCGACGGGCGGCGTCACCGTCAATCCCGCCGGCTACGCGTTCGCCTTGCTGCTGGCAACGCTCCTCATCGAGTCCGGACGGGCGGCCGTACTCCGCGTGGCGGGCCGCCGGGCGTCCAGCGAGGCGATGCTGGCCGACGCCACCAACCGGGTCTCGGACGTCCTCGCGACACTCGGCGTGCTGGCCGGCTTGATCGGCGTCCGGCTCGGCTTCAGCTGGGCGGATTCGGTCGCCGCGCTCCTCGTGGCGGCCATCGTGGCCCGGGCGGCGGGCATGATCGCATGGCGCTCTGGGGACATCCTCATCGACCGCGCACCCGCAGGCGCCGAAGACCAGCTCCGGAACGCCATCCGGAACGTGGACGGCGTGCGAGATGTGCGCTCCGTGCGCGTGCGGCGCTCCGGTCCGAACTTGATCGGCGATGCAAGCATCGCCACCGGCCGGATGCTCTCGGTCGAGGCCGCCAGCGCGCTGGTCGACGATGTCAAGAAGAGCGCACGGTCGGTGCTCCCAGGGCTCGACCTGGCTGTCTCCGTGCAAGGCGAGCAGCGACAGACCGACCTCGTCGAGCGGATCCACGCCGCGGCGGCCCGCAATGGCGGCGTCCGCGACCTGCACAACGTAACGCTCGAGCGCGAGGCCGACGGTTCGCTCCACCTGACCATGCATGCCAAGCTGCCCGCCGACCAGAAGCTCGCGGCCGCAACTCGGACGAGCCGCGAGCTCGAGCGCTCGATCAAGGCAGAGCTGCCGGAGGTGGGGCGTATCGACATCCACCTCGAGCCCATCGAGCCGCAGGTGGTTCCGGGCGAAGATGTGACCGCGCGGCGTAGACAGCTCGCCGATCGGATACGCGAGGTCGTGGAGTCGCACCCAGAGGTCAAGCGACTCGTCGACGTCGAGCTCAGCGACCGGCGCAACCGAATCCATGCTCACGTCGTCGCCGAGCTCGCAGGCGAGACGGCGCTCGACCACGCGCACGAAATCGAAAGCCAGCTCGAGGAGCGGATCCTGCGTGAGATTCCCGAGGTCCACGAGGTGGTGACGCGCGTGACCGCATGAGACCCGGAAGACCCGAGGACCTCGGTCGGATCGTCGAGCTGTTTCGCCACGAGGTCGAGGTGGGCCGCCAGGACGCCGCTCCCAGCGAGTCGCGGACCCGCGCAAGGCTGGCGCATTTCGACTGGGCCGGAAAGTCGCGGGTGATCGATCGCGATGGACAGCTCGAAGGCGCGGTGATGGTCGTGGCGCGGCCAGGCCCCGATGGCGTCCTCGCCGACGTCTACGCCGCGGGCCGCGGCGATGGTTACAACGACGCCGTCGAGTGGGGAGTGATGTTTGCCCAGGCGGCAGGCGCAAAGATCATCCACACGATGGTGGCGAAGGACCGCGGCGATGGCCTCCCGCGGCTCGGCCTGCGGCGAGCGCGGCCCTGGTGGCGGATGGACCGAAGCCTTCTCGACCCCCTTCCCGACGTGCCGCCGATTCCAGGCTACGACCTGGTCGACGCCACCCGCGCCGCTCCTGGCGTGTGGACGGAGATGTTCAACCGCTCCTTCGCCGACCACTGGCGGTTCGCGCCGCGCACCGAGGCCGAGATCGTGGGCGGCAAACCTCCGGAGCTCTGCATCATGGCGGTGACGTCGACGGCTCGGCTGCCTGCGGCGATCACGCTCGGAGAGACCGAGGAGTTCGCGGGCGATCCCCGACCCCAGCCGGTCGGGCTCATCAGCTCGGTCGGCACGGTTCCCGAGCACCGGAGGCGCGGCCTTGCCGGTTGGCTTGTCGCCGAGGAGATGCGCCGGCTGCGGGATTCTGGTGCGCTGCACGCGTCGCTGTACGTCGACGGTATGAACCCGATGCGGGCCTACGACGCGTATCTCAAGCTCGGCTTCGAGGTCGTGTACGAGGCGGAGGTCTGGGAAGCTAGCTTTCAGTGAAAGTCAGGGCCTTGCTCCTGGTGCTCCTCGCGGCATCCTGGGCGTGCGGCATTCCGCAAGCAAACACTCCCCAGAACGCTGGGAAGGGGAACGCGATCGCAAAGCCGCCCCCGACCCTGCTCAACGCGATCAAGCGCTCGACCGACCTCGGGCCGGCGGGCCCGGGCACAGTCGTCAGCCTCGACTTTGGCCTCAGGAGGCCACGACCGGACGCGGCGCTGATTCAACGCGCGGTGCAGCTCCTCGACGACGCCGGACTTCGCTCCTCGTGGCACGAGCCGTCGAGCCTGATCCTCGCGGACGGCCCGGCGCCCGCGGCGTCCGCGCTGTTGGGCGTCCAGATCGAGAACTACCGCATGCCCGACAGGACGACGTTCTATGCCGCGCTCCAGGCGCCGCGCATGCCCGCCGCCCTTGCCGCGGTCAGCGCGGACATAAGCGGTCTCGACAACTACCCGCGCATCTCGCGCTACGCGGTGCGCGCGGGTGGGCTGACGCCCGTCGACGTCGTCAACGTCTACAACCTCAAGCCTCTGCGCGACGCCGGCTTCGACGGCGCAGGCCAGACGATCCTGCTCCCCGAGATCGACGACATGCCAAACCTGAGCGACATCGACAAATTCGCATCCAGGTTCGGACTGCCCGCTTTCGACCAGCTGCTCACGGTGAAGCGCGACCCGAGCTGGGGCACGCCCGAGAAACCGGCCGGCGAGACAGTGCTTGACCTCGAGATCCTCCACGAGATCGCGCCCGCGGCGAAGCTCGTCGTCTACCTCTCGGCCCCCGATTTCGGGCACACCGACCGCGCCTTCGACCAGATCGTCACGGACCACCTCGGCTCGATCATCTCGGAGAGCCTCGGGTCCTGCGAGGTCGACACGCCCGGCGGCGCCCGCAACACGTACGCGTCGATCCAGGACCGTGCTGTCGCTCTTGGCATGACGCACCTGGTCGCGAGCGGGGACACCGGCGCCTACACGTGTGGACTCGACCAGAGCCCCGCCGCCAGCTTCCCGTCGACGCTGCCTAGCGTCACCGCGGTCGGCGGCACGAGCGTGTTCGAGTCGGCGCAGGGCACGTATTACCAGGAGTACGCCTGGGGCAGCCCGATCGACCAGAGCGGCGGCGGCGGCGGCGCCAGCCAGTTCTACGGCATGCCGGACTACCAGCGGAACGAGGCCCAGCCTGCCGCGCACGGTGAGCGCGAGGTGCCGGATGTCGCTGCCGACGCCGACCCGTCCACGGGATTCCACATCGTGTTCCAGGGACATGACGGCCAGGCGGGAGGGACCTCCGCCGCGACGCCGCTGTGGGCCGGGACCGTCGCCCTGATCAACCAGGACCTGAAGCAGAAGGGAATGCGCGAGGTCGGATTCGCCAACCCCGCGATCTACTGGATGGGCGAGAACTCGGCGAAGCTCAGCCCCCAGCCGTTCCACGACGTGACGGCCGGGAACAACCTCTTCTACGACGCGGGCAGCGGATGGGACTTCGCGACCGGATGGGGCAGCATGGACGCGGCCGCGCTCGATGCGGCGTGGACGAGGTACATCAAGGGCGGAGGGTCGTGAGCGAGGAGGTCGGGGGCCCACCGCTCGTCACCTGCCCGCACTGCGGGTCGCTGGTGCCGGCCGGCGATTTCTGCGGTCACTGCGGCGCTCACCTCATTTCCGATAGCAAACGCCGGACGCACGCATACGCGGCCGTGCCCACCGAGCAGGTCGCGCACCTTTCGATCATCACGACCTTGTTTCCGCACCTCCCGCACCGGCGTGGCGGACCGTTCAGGCTCGGGCTGGTCGCCGGCGGTGTGTTGGTGCTGGTCCTTGCGGCATTCCATCTCTTTGCACCGGCGACGGCGGCCGCGGTATTTGTCCTTCCCGTCCTCTATCTCATCTATCTCTACGAGGTTGAGGTCTACGAATCCGAGCCATGGCTCGTGATCGGCGTGACGATGGTCGTCGGGGCGCTGCTCGGATTTCTCATGACACGCATCGTCGGCGGGACTGTGGCAGTCAAGCTCATGAACCAGGATCTCGCCGGCGCCTTCATCCTTGGGGCCGTTCTCACGCCGCTCCTCGGCCAGGCGCTGATGCTGGTGGGTCCGCTGATCCTCTATGCGAATCGCCGCCAGTTTCGCGAGCCGCTCGACGGCTTGACCTTCGGCGCCGCCTCGGCTCTGGGCTTCACGCTGGCGAGCGCCCTGACGCAGCTGTGGCCTCTCATGGCGAGCCCGCTCGTCGGAACGGGCTCGACGGTCGACTGGGCGATCCGCCTGACGCGCGCCGGCCTGCTCGTAATGATCATCAACGCAAGCACGACAGCCATCGTCACCGCTGCCCTATGGCTGCGCCGATATGACCGCCGCAAACGCGGCCGTCCCTGGCGGACCAACATCGGCGTGGCGGTCGCCGTCGCTTTCGGTGTGCAGCTGTTGCTCGGGCTGCTCCTGTTCGTACAGCACGAGCAGCTCCTGGACTTCGGGATTCTCCTGATCGCCGCGCTGGGGCTCCTGCTCTACCTGCGGCTCGTGATCCATGACGCGTTGCTGGTCGAGGGCGCCGAGCACGAGATCGGCCCGGACTCGGTGTGTCCTGAATGTCACCGCATCGTGCCCACCATGGCGTTCTGTCCAGCGTGCGGCGCCGCGCGCTCCGCTGCGCCGAAGGGCAAGCCCAAAGTGGCGGGCGACGCGTGACGGCGTACCAGCAGCCGACGCGGTACTGCGGACGCTGCGGGGCGCCACTTGCGCCAGGTGCGACGTACTGCGGCAGGTGCGGGACGCCGGTCGCCCTCAACGCAGTCGCGGCGCCACCCATGTACCGCTACCCCTCGGCGCAGCCTCCTCGTCCTTACCGGTTGGCGCCCGCGCTCATAGCAGGAGGCTTTGTCCTCATCCTCATCCTCGTTGCGGTGGCGATCGGCGGCCTGGCCGCGCTTCAGTACGCATCGGGGAGCAATGCGACCTGCACCTCGAACTGCTCACCCAAGTTCGTCACGCCGCTCGCTGAAGAAGCCTCGTGGCGCAGCTCCGCCTACAAGTTCCAGGTCAACTATTCATCCGCGTGGACCGTCCGCA
>DASZJK010000297.1:0-2286 GCA_035948155.1 Candidatus Dormiibacterota bacterium | reverse complement strand
GCGCCAGCGGGATGGGCAATCCGCTGGAACGGTGTGACGTCGAGCTGCACACCACGCGGCTCGACCGCGTCATCGAGCATTCGCAGGCCGACATGGTGGTCAGCGTCGAGGCCGGCATCACGCTCGAGGCGCTCCAGGCGCAGCTCGGCAAGGCAGGACAGTTCCTCCCGCTCGATCCTTTCCACTCGCCCGGTCACACCATCGGCGGGCTGCTCGCGACCGGATGGACCGGGCCGCTGCGCCTGCGCTTCGGATCCCCTCGCGATTTCCTCATCGGCATCCGGGTCGCGCTGCCCGACGGAAAGCTCGCGACCGGCGGCGGCCGCGTGGTCAAGAACGTCAGCGGCTACGACATGATGAAGCTGCATTACGGTGCGCTTGGCAGCCTGGGCGTGATCGTCGCCGCGTCGTTCAAGGTGTTTCCGAAGGCGCTCCACGACGTGACGGTCGTGAGCCACGGCGGATGGGACGCCGCGGAGGAAGCGTTGGCCACACCGCTGCCGCCATCGGCGGTGGAGCTTTCGTCCGATGGCCGCGTCCTCGCCCGCTACCTGGGAAGCCCAACGGCTGTCGACCGCGCGGTTTCAGGCCTGGAGTGGGACGAGGAGGAGGCCGCCATCTGGGACAAGGACGCCCGCAGCGCCCCGGAGAGGTGGGCGAGGATCGCTGCGCCAAGGACCGAGCTGCGCGGTCTGATTGAACACATCCCCTCGGGCGATCGATGGTGGGCCTCGCCGGGGGTCGGCATCGCCCACTGGGTCGTAGGCGGAGATGCGGTGACCGTGACCAAGGTGAGGGCTCGGGTCGAGGCGAATGGCGGAACGCTGGTGATGCTGGCCGCCCCCGGCGACTTCATGCGACAGGTCGGCGCCTGGGGGACGCCCCCACCGACGATCGACGTCATGCGCCGTCTCAAGCAGGCGTTCGACCCCGACGGCGTCCTCAATCCTGGGCGGTACGTCGTGTGACATTCGAGCGGCTGTCGGACGACGATCTCGCGACCTGCGTGCACTGCGGGCTGTGCCTCGACGCGTGCCCCACGTTTCGGGTCACTGGCCTCGAGACCGAGTCCCCGCGCGGGCGCATATACCTGATGACTCAGTGGAAGCGCGGCACCATGCAGTTCGACGAGGAGCAGGTCAAGCACATCGACCTGTGCCTGGGCTGCCGGACATGCGAGGGCGTGTGCCCGTCGGGCGTGCCGTATGGGCGGATCATCGAGGCGGGTCGCGCAGACGTGGAGGACGCACGGCGTCCATCACTCAAGCGGACCGCAAGCCGGGTGGCGCTCCGCCAGGTTGTCGGGCACCCGACGCGACTGCGGCTCGCGGGGAACGCGACCCGCCTCGCTCAGAGGCTCGGGCTGACCTCGGTCGTGCGGTCAGGCCGCATGCTGCCGCCGCTGCGGGCGCGCTTCTGTCCGCCGGACGGCAACGTCGCCCACGCATTCGGCGAGCGCAGGTACCGCGTTGCGTTCCTCGTCGGATGCGTGATGCCGATCCTGTATCCGCAGTCGCACTACGCAACGATGAAGCTCCTCCAGCTTGCCGGCTGTGAGGTCTGGTTTCCTCCGCAGGAGCGATGCTGCGGCGCCCTGTTCGCGCACAACGGTGACCTCGAGGGGGCGGAGCGACTGCGCGAGCACAACTCACGGGTGTATGCGTCAGAAACCTTTGACGCCTTGATCGTCGACTCCGCCGGATGCGGGGCGCACCTCAAGGATTTCTACCCTGCGCTCAAGGGTCGCGTGAAGGACCTCACCGAGTGGCTCGCAGAGATCGGGCTGCCGGAGCCAGAGCGCGAGCTCAAGGTTCGCGTGACCTACCAGGATGCGTGCCACCTCGCCCACGCGCAGAAGATCAAGAAGCAGCCGCGGGACCTGTTGAGGTCGCTGCCCGGCGTCGAGTGGGTCGAGATGCGACACGCCGACATCTGCTGCGGGGCGGCCGGGCTTTACAGCACGCTCGAGCCAGAAATGTCGCGGCGCATCCTCGACGAGAAGATGGAGGACGTCCTCGCGACGAATGCCGATGTGCTCTCGGTCGCGAATCCCGGGTGCCAGATGCAGCTCGAATCGGGGCTCCGTGCGCGCCGATCACCGATGAAGGTGGAGCACGTCGCCGAAACGCTGATGAGGGCTTACTAGGCCTCTACGCCTTCATCTTCGGCAGTACCGCGGTCTTCGTGACGTCGACCTCGACCCGGGCCACCGCCAAGGTCACGTTGTCGGGTGCACCCAGCTCGCGGCATCGCTCGATCACGCGCTCTGCGCCGCGGTCGAGGTTT
>DASZJK010000296.1:0-6898 GCA_035948155.1 Candidatus Dormiibacterota bacterium | reverse complement strand
TCAATCCCGGCTCGGGCATACCGCTGTCCGTTGCTGCCGGCCATCCGCATTCCGATGGTCAAGGTCGTGAGGACGTGCTGTCCATCGAGGCCAAGGCCGCGTTGGCTGAACGCCGTGCCGAAGCCCGCGAGCCGGTCCTCGATGCTCGACGTGTTCTTGGGTGGAGACGAGACAAAGGCCACATGCCGGTGGCCGCGATCCAGAACATGACCGGTCAGTTCCCTTGCTGCGGCAAGGTTGTCCGTGACCACGGATGTTGCTGCGATCCCTCTCAGGTAGCGATCGACCAGAACGAGCGGGCTCTTGGCCAGCGCCAGCCGGAGGAGGCTTGCGTTGTAGAACTCGCCATTGACCGGAAACACGATCAGTCCGTCCACCGAGCCTGAGTGGACGAGCCTTTCGATCGCTCGCTCCTCTTCCTCCTGCAGGCCATGCGTCCGTTTCAGGACCATGCTGAAATCGTTTTCCGCGGCTCTTTCCTCGATGGCGTTCAACAGCTCGAGGCCGTAAGCCGGCGACGCATCTGGCAGGAGGAAAGCGATGCGCATGGTGAGGCGGCGCGAACGCCGCGGCCGCGCACCATCGGCAGACGGTGCGTCGAGCACGCGCGCCACGTCGCTTGCGACAAAGGTCCCCTTGCCGCGGACGCGATCCACCAGACCCGCGCGCTCCAGGTTCTGCAGGGCTCGCATGGAGGTGATGCGGCTGACTCCGTGCGCTCGAGCCAGTTCCTTTTCGGAGGGCACTCGGTCGCCGCTGCGGAGAGCCCCAGTGCGAATGTCGTCGAGGACGTGCTTGTACAGACGCTCGTAAAGCAGATCGCGCTGCGGACTCATTTTGTGGTCCTGCCATATGGCATCTTATTGCATCCCACTGAGTTCGTCTGCACGTCCGAACCCGTCATCACTCGGCGCTCTTGACATGTTATATGGGCGATGCTACGTTGCTGCCAGGCCATTAAGGGAGCAGTCCGTGGAGTAGCTGGGAGCCCCACGCCGGCGCACTCTCGCCCCGGTCATTAGAGAAACGGCCCACCGGGAAGAAGGCGCGGGGAATGCGTACATGACGGAGGAACGCCATGGCAGGAATTCCCGGACGAGGGTTGCAGGCTTTGCTTCTCTCGATGATCACGGTGGTGGCCGCCTGCGGCGGAGGTGGTGGGAGCTCGGCGGCGCCCCTACCCGGGTGTAACTCGGGGACCACGCAGGTTCTCTTCTGGACCTCGCATACGCCACCCGACACGGTCAGCATGCAGCACATGGTCGACGCGTACAACAAGCAGAGCCAGTCGTACTGCGTGAAGATGGTGGCGGTGCCCGGCTCAGAAACCGACATCGCCAAGCTCACGACTGCTGTGCGCGGCGGCACCGGTCCTGACGTGTATGAGCTCGACCGCTTCACCGTCGCCGAACGCGCCGCGGCGGGAGTGCTCCAGGACCTGACCCAGTTCGGCGTCGCCAATCTGCAAAGCGACTACCTCGACTTCGCCTGGAAGGAGGCGCAGTTCAAGGGCAAGCCGTACGCGATTCCCTTTGACACTGATGCCCGCGCTCTCTTCTACAACAAGGACCTGATGCAGGCCGCGGGTGTCGATCCCAGTCAACTCGACATCTCGAAGGGCGCTCCGACAATCGACCTCGTACGCAGCATCGCATCGAAGCTGAACAAGAAGGATTCCTCAGGCAAGTACACGACGGTCGGATTTGTGCCCGCACTCAGCCAGGGCTGGCACTACACGTGGGGCTTCGTCTACGGCGGCAGCTTCTTCAACGCGAGCACGTGCAAAGTGACGCCGGACGACCCGAAGATCGTGCAGGCCTTCAGAGACATGTACTGGGACTGGTCAAGCCAGCTCGGTGTCGACCAGCTGCAGACATTCCTCAGCACGTACGCCCCGACGAGCCCACCCCTGCCGACTGAGCAGGACGCGTTCCTGACCGGACACGTCGGCATGGTGATCACGGGCCCGTGGGTCCTCAGCTGGTTCCCGCAATACCAGCCGAATCTTCACTACGGGATCACCTACATCCCGGTCCCGCACCAGGGCGACACTCCCGCGACCTGGGCTGGCGGTTGGTCCGTCGTGATCCCCCAGGGGGCCAAGAACTCGAAGGGCGGCATCGACTTCATGAAGTACTTCGCTGGCGAGCCTGGCCAGCGGATCTACACCAAGGAAACCCAGCACATGCCGACCTGGAAGACCCTCCTGTCCGACACCACCCTCTACCAGGGTGACCTCAACCTCTTCGTCAAGCTTCTGCCTTCGGCTCACAGCCGGCCGGCGCTCCCAGTCGGCAGCCTCTACTGGGACCAGCTCTCGGCCGCGCAGGACGCCGCGATCCGTCATACACAAGATCCAGCGGCCGCCCTCAAGGCTGCCGCCGACACCGTCAACGGAAAGCTTGCGCAGTACTGTCCACTGACCTAATGAGGCGTCGTTGAAGCAATCAGCAGCAGAGGAGCGGCGGTGATCGCCGCTCCTCGTTTTCGCCGGTTTCGATTGAGTCCGCAGGACTGGCGGAACATCCGGACGGCCCTGCCCTTCATCGCCCCGTGGATCATCGGTTTCCTGGCCTTCACCGTCTACCCGATCGCCTACTCGCTCTACCTGAGCTTCACGAACTACTCCGGCTTTGGGGATGCGACGGCCGCCGGGCTCGACAACTACAAGTACATGTGGAACGACACGCTCTTCTGGAAGTCGCTGTACAACACGCTGTACTACACAGCCCTCGCGGTGCCGATAGGCGTGGTAGTGGCGATCCTGCTCGCGCTGCTGATGAACCAGAACGTCCGCGAGGTGGCCATCTACAGGGCGGCCTTCTACCTGCCGTCGATCATTCCGCTGTTCGCGCTCACCTTCGTCTTCATCGTGCTTCTCAATCCTGGTTTCGGTTTTGTCGACTACGTTCTGGGCCTCGTCCATCTGCCGGCGGTGAACTGGCTCGGAGATGCCCATTGGACCAAGATTTCGATCGTCCTTCTTGCCCAGCTCGGCGCCGGGGGACCGGCGCTGATATTCCTTGCCGCCCTGCGAGCTGTGCCGGGGGAGCTGTATGAATCCGCCAGGCTCGACGGCGCCGGACCGCTACGACGCTTCTACAAGATCACCTTTCCACTGATCACGCCAGTCATCCTTTTTGACCTCATCTACGGCGTCGTCCTCGGCATCCAGATCTTCACGCCGGCGTTTGTGTTGACCGGCGGCACCAGCGGAGGCGGTGCGTACACCGCCGGCCCTGACAACTCACTTCTTTTCTACGTCTACTACCTCTACAAGCAGGCCTTCCAGTACAGCAACATGGGCTACGCATCGGCCATGGCCTGGGTGCTGTTCGTGATCGCTGTGGTGCTTTCCGTGGCGATCATGCGGTGGTCCCGGGCCTGGGTCTATTACGAGGCCGACTGATGGCGGTAGCCCCCAAGGTCGGAGAAGCGCGTCCCATGGCCATCGCACAGCAAAGAGCCCCGCGGCCGCCGCGTCGTATCGGGCTGCCCGGTGCTTGGGGCCCGCGCATCGGACTGATCATCGCGGCGCTGCTGTTCATGCTGCCGTTCTACTGGATGGCGAACTCTGCGCTCAAGAACATCAATGAGCTGTCGGCGTTCCCGCCCACGCTCTATCCGCACGTGCCCGCCTGGGACAACTTCGTGCGGGCCGTCACCTACATACCGTTCGGTACGTTCCTGGCCAACTCAGTGATTCTCACGACCGGCGTCACCATCGGGGCGGCGATATCAAATCCGTTGATCGCCTACGGTTTCTCACGCATTCAATGGCCTGGCCGTGACTTTGTGTTCGGCATCGTGCTGGCCACGATCTTCCTTCCGTTTCCGGTCCTGATCGTGGCCCTCTTCGACATCTTCGCCAAGCTGCACTGGATCGACACCTTTCTTCCGATCATCGTCCCCGCTTTCTTCGGCAACCCGTTCTTCATATTCCTCATGCGGCAGTTTTTCCTTGGCTTGCCCAACGAGATCTCGGAGCAGGCCCGGATCGACGGCGCGAACGAATTCCAGGTATTCCTCTTCATCATGCTGCCGCTCGCGAAGCCCGCGATTGCCGTGGTCGTCATCTTTGCGGCGGTCCAGGCTTGGGGAGAGTTCCTGACGCCGCTGCTGTTCCTGCAAGACGAGTCGCATTACCCGCTGTCGATCGGTCTGCAGTTCTACCGTCAGGAGCACGACGTCGCTTACAACCTGCTTATGGCGGCGTCTTCGCTGATCGTGCTTCCGATCATCGCGCTGTTCCTGGCGTTCCAGAAGTTCTTCATCCAGGGCGTGACGGTCGGCGCGATCAAAGGATAGTCTTGCCGGAAACTGCATCGAAAAGGTGCAGCGCTTGCGGCCGAATGCACAGCTGCAGACTATCGCCGTGGCGCAGCTTCAGGCTGGGATCGACGCGCGCGATGATGTGATCGCCGCCTACCGAGCCGTAGACGTACTGGTCCGAGCCAAGGATTTCGGTCAGGTCGACGCTCAAATTTAGTCGGGGCCATCGGTCGTCGAGCAGGGGGCTCATCGCTTCCGGTCGAAAGCCCAGGATGCCCAGCTCCAGTCGGACGGCGGTTGGAAGCTCGACCTCAAAGCCCGATGCCCGCGCCAGTCTTCCCTCGATCCTGACGGGCGTCAGGTTCATCCCCGGGCTGCCGACGAGGCCGGCGACGAAGACGTCCGCGGGGCGGTCGTAGATCTCGCGAGGTCGAGCCACCTGCGCGACGCGGCCGTCGTTCATGACGGCGATCCGGTCGCCCATTGTCATGGCCTCGACTTGATCGTGCGTGACATAGAGGAACGTTGCGTGCAGGTCACGATGGATTCGTCGAAGCTCGAGCCTCATCTGCACTCGCAGCTGGGCGTCGAGACTCGACAGCGGCTCATCGAACAGGAAAACCTGTGGCTCGCGAACGATTGCGCGTCCCAGCGCGACGCGTTGCTGCTCGCCACCTGAAAGCTCGCGCGGCTTGCGCCCGAGAACGGGACCAAGGCCCAGCATCTCGGCCACCTCCGCGACGCGCCGGCCGATGGCCGCGAGCTCGAGACCCTGCATTCGCAGGCCGAAGGCGATGTTGTCGAAAACTGACATGTGCGGGTACAGGGCGTAGGCCTGGAACACCATCGCCACAT
Source organism: Candidatus Dormiibacterota bacterium (assembly GCA_035948155.1). Classification (GTDB taxonomy): domain Bacteria; phylum Chloroflexota; class Dormibacteria; order Dormibacterales; family Dormibacteraceae; genus 40CM-4-65-16. The sequence goes on along the minus strand of DASZJK010000296.1, from coordinate 1,771 downwards.
CCCGGTTGCGCGATGGCACGTCCGTCATGTCTATGTCGTCGATGCGGATGGCGCCCTCATCGGCCGCCTCGACGCCTGCTGCGACACGAAGCGCTGTCGATTTACCGCACCCCGATGGCCCCAGCAGGATCATGAACTCGCCGTCTGCTACATGCAGGCACATGTCGTCGAGCGCGACCACATCGGCTTTGAACCGCTTGGTGATGTGGTCGAAGTCGAGGGATGCCACCTGAGCTCCGCCTAGATCGGCACCGGCCCATGGAATTGAGGCACCAGGACGACTTCGTGGCGCTCGGCCGACTTCACGGCTGCCAGCATGATGGCGAGACTGCCGAGGTTGTCCCGACCGGAGGTCTCGGGCTCACGGGCGTCGCGCACAGCGTGCGCGAACTCGGTGAGCGCGCCGGCCCGGTCGATGTGCGCCATCGGCGGCAGGGCGACATTTCGCGGCCGGCCACGACGTGCCCGCATGACGACCTTGTCCATCAAGCGGTTGTCCTCGCCCCGGCTGGTGAAGAAGAGCTGGCCCCGTTCAAACTCCAACCTCCATTCACCCGCCCACGCTGTCTCGGCGGCCGCACTGATCCAGCTGCCGCGGTAGCTCACCATCGCGTCGGGAAAGACGATCGAGCACGTTGCGGCCGGCGGCCCGGCGTACCCACTCCACGACGGATTGCGAGCTTCGCATGCCACCGAAGTCGCCTCGCCACGGAGGATGAGGCGAAGCAGATCGAAGTGATGGATCGACATGTCGACCAGCAGGGGATGAGCGTCGGCGTGGTGGCGGCGCCGTGGGTTGGGCGGCGCGGGATCGTTCCGGCGGAAGTCGATCGCCACCTCGTAAAGCTGCCCGAGCTCAGCCTCTCTGACGAGCTGGGCTGCCGCCCGGACCGCGGGGAAGAATCGATAGTTCTGGCTCACCATCAAAGTCACGCGATTGGCGGCGGCTAGGTCGACGAGCTCCCGTGCGCGCTCCAGGCTGTCCGTGAAGGGTTTCTCGACCAGCACGTGGAGACCGCTTTCCAGCGCCGAGGCGGTCACCGGAGCATGTCCCGGCAGAGAAGTGGTGACAAGCGCGGCGTCGGCCCGGACCACCGGCAGCGCCTCCGCGAGGGAGCTGAAGCACTGGCGCGCCGAGACCCCAACCTCACGCTGGAGGCGGGCGAGGGCCGCCGGGTCAGGATCGACGAAGCCCACCAGCTCGACCTCGTCGACCTCGGGCGCCACCATACGGGCCCAGTCGCGGCCCCAGCCTCCCATCCCGATCTGCACGACTCGCAATCGGCCCTCAGCTGCCACAACTCACTAGTAAAGAGGACGCGCGCGACCCGGGTCGCTCTAGTCGAGCTGCCAGCGATGCGCCGGATCTGTCCGCACCAGCCACTGCCGGCGCGGTCCGGCCATGACGTTGAGGTAGTAGAGGTCGTAGCCGGGTCCCGCCGCGACCGGATGGTATCCGCGAGGGACCAGTACCACGTCTCCGTCGCGGACCTGGATCGCCTCGTCCAGCGACCGGTCATCGGTGTAGACGAGCTGAACCGCAAACCCATGGGGCCGGGCGATGCGGTGGTAATAAGTCTCCTCGAGGTAGGCCTCATTGGGTGGATCGTCGGTGTCGTGCTTGTGGGGCGGGTAGCTCGACCAGTTGCCGGCGGGCGTCAGGACCTCGGTGACCAGGAGTGACTCGGCCGGGCGGTCCTCCATCAGGATGTTGTGGATCGTGCGCTCTGTGCGCCCGCTGCCTCTGCGAAAGGGCTTGATGTCCGTCGAT
>DASZJK010000295.1:0-5017 GCA_035948155.1 Candidatus Dormiibacterota bacterium | reverse complement strand
CGGTACGCCGGCGTGCATCACTTCGTTCCGCCTGAGCAGATCTACACGGTCGACCACACTTCGCTGCTGCTCGACCACTGGCGGCGCGCGGAGCTATCCGCCGGCCAGCTTTCGCAAAAGTAAGGCCCGCTCCGCGGGGTTCTGGCACAGCTCGAGCGCCCGCTGCCGCGCCTGCCGCGCGAGCGCGTGCTCGCCCATCTGGTCCAGCAGCTCGGCACGCGTCGAGTGCAGAAGGTGGTAGTCACCCAGCGACATCGCCAGGTCGTTGACCTCGCCCAGCGCCACCTCAGGACCTTCCAGGTGGCTCACCGCGATCGCCCGGTTGAGCCCGACGATCGGCGAGTCCGTCATGCGCAGCAACGCGTCGTAGAGGAGCACGATCTGGCGCCAGTCCGTCTGGGCCCATGAGCGGGCCTCGGAGTGGACCGCGGCGATCGCCGCCTGCAGCTGGTACGGGCCCGGCGCGTTGAGCGCCGCTGCCCGATGGAGCAGCTGCACGCCCTGGGCGACGGCGCCCGCGTCCCACAGCGATCGATCCTGGTCGGGCAGGAGCACCATCTCGCCGGCGGCGTCGAATCGTGCGGCCGAGCGGGCGAGCGTGAAGTTCATCAGGGCGGCCAGGCCGAGCACCTCGGGCTGGTTGGGCAGAAGGCGGTCGAGCAGCGACACCAGCCACAGCGCGTCCTCGGCAAGGTCGCGGCGGGCGGCCACCGCATTGCCCCGACTCAGGTACCCCTCGTTGAACATCAGGTAGAGGACCGCGAGGACCGCATCGAGGCGCGCCGGCAGCTCGGCGTCCTCCGGGACCCGGTAAGGGATGTTGGCCGCGACGATCTTGCGCTTGGCCCGCACGATGCGCTGCGCCATCGCGGGCTCGGCGACAAGAAACGCAGCGGCGATCTCGGCGGTCGTGAAGCCGGCGATAGCCCGCAACGTCAGCGCGACCTGCGCCTCCTGGGGCAGCGCGGGGTGGCAGCAGGTGAAGATCAGGCGCAGACGGTCGTCCGGCTCCGATCTCTCACCGGGCAAGGTCGAACGCTCCAGCAGCGCGACCTTCTCGGCGTAGCGGCGGTCCCGGCGCAGAAGGTCGATCGCGCGGCGCCGCGCCGTGGTCATGAGCCACGCGCCAGGGTTGTCGGGGATCCCCTGCTTGGGCCACTTCTCCAGCGCCGCGACCAGGCTGTCCTGGACCACCTCCTCGGCGACGTCGAAGTTGCCCAGGACCCGGACCATGGCGGCCGTCAACCGCCCGGCTTCCTCCCGGAAGACCGCGGCAAGCGCCTCTTCGGTCGGGGAACGTGGCTCTGACAGGCCCCTTATGGTTCCACGGCCGGCCAGATCTCGACAGGTCCACCCGGCCAGGCTTTGGCCATCGCCTGCGCCTCGGCGAGATCCTTGACGTTGACGATCGCGAATCCGCCGATGATCTCCTTCGACTCGATGAAAGGACCGTCGGTCACGATGCGGCTGCCGTTCTGCGCCTGGACCGTGGTGACGTCTTTGCCCGTCAGCTGAAGGCCACCCTCGATCTTGCCCGCGTGGGTGTACTCGTCGAACCACTTGCCCGCCGCCGCCATCGCGGTCGCGTACTCGTCCTTCGACTGACTGTCCCAGCGGTCCTGGGCTTCCCGCGTTCCGACGAATAGCAACAGGTACTTCATTTCTGACCTCCTATCCCCATACGACGAACAAGGGCGGCGGGAATCGACAGGGCGAATCCATTCACCCTGGTTATGTTGCTGCTCTTGTTATGAGCGATGGGCGATCGTAATTTTTGTCAGGCGGGCCGTGCGGCAGTTCCTAGGACCGCCCCGCCGCCTGACGGGCGGGGGTCTCGCCATGACTGCCTCGCGCTCAGTGGCCGCGACCTGTCCAAAGGGATCAGGGGTCTATCGGGAAATAGCTAGCCTAAGCGCGGTCCTGCGAGTGGTCGACGATCGGCCGGATCTCGACGGTGCCGGGCCACTCCCTGGCCATGGCCAGCGCCTCGTCGAGGTCCGCGACCTCGATAAGCGCGAAGCCGCCGATCACCTCCTTGGACTCGATGAACGGTCCGTCGGTCACGATGACCTTGCCGTTCTTGCGCGACACAGTGGTCGCCGTGCTCGGCCCTTGCAGCTCCTCGCCACCGACGACCTTGCCGGTCTTGTAGTACTTCTCGAACCATTCGCTCGACTTGCGGTAGTCGGCGAGGGCCTCCTCACGGGCAGGGCTCGGCAGCTGTTCCGCGCCTTCCATCGTGCCGCCGAACAAGAGAACGTATTTCATTTCCAACCTCCATCAAGCACGACGAACGGCGCCGGGCGGAATAGACATCGCGGTCACGAACCGGTGAATTCGGGCTCCTGCTTGCTGAGGAAGGACATGATGCCGATGGCCGCATCGGTGCTCAGCGCGGTGCGGGCGAAGTTCTGCGACTCGATCTCGAGGGCGTCGTCGAGGCGGAGGCCGCCGCCGCGGCGGATGGCGTCCTTGATCATCGCGATCGCGAAGGTCGCCGCCTTCGCGAGCCTGGCGGCGAGTTCGTCGACGGCCTGCTGCAACTCCTCCGGCGGCACGGCGCGGTCGATCCATCCCACCGCTTCGGCCTCCTTCGCCGACAGACGTGTTGCCTCGATGATGAAGCGCTTCGCGCGCCCTTCGCCGATCAGCCGGGGCAGCCTCTGCGTCCCGCCCGCGCCCGGCATGATGCCGAACGAGGACTCCGTCTGGCCGATTCGTGATCGGCCGTCTTCGACCATGACCCGGAAGTCGCAGCACAGCGCCAGCTCGCTGCCGCCGCCGAGCGCGTGACCGTTGATCGCCGCGATCGTTGGCTTGGGAATGCGCTCGATCGCGTTGAAGTGATGGTTCATGCGGCGCATGAAAAGCGCGATCTGCTCAGTCGCGTCGGGTGCCTCGCGGTCGACGCCGGCGAGCGATGTCAGGTCGGCGCCGACGCTGAAGTACTTCTCGTAGTCCGACGCGAGGATCACAAGCCGCACAGAAGGGTCCTTGCCGAGATCGTTGAATGTCTCGGCGAGCTCCTTCATCAGGTCCTCGGCAATCGCGTTGTTGCCCTTACGGTGCATCGCGACGCGCGCAATCGCACCGTCGCGCGTTACGTCGACGTGCTCGCCCACCGCTATGCCGTGAAGAGAGGGATGCCGCCGGCCACCTCGATCACCGCCCCGGTGATGTAGCCGGCCTCCTCGGTGCAGAGGAACGCGATCGTGTTCGCGATGTCCTGGGGCTGGCCGAAACGCTTGAAGACGGTGCGAGCCTTGAACCGCTCGTACATCGGGTTGTTCGCCGCGGCGGCCTTGCCGGCCTCCGACTCGATGATGCCCGGTGCGATCGCGTTGGACGTGATGTTGTGGCGGCCACCTTCGAGCGCCGCGGTCTTCGCGAGCCCGATCAGGCCGGCCTTGGTCGACGAATAGCTCGCCTGGCCGAAGCCCCCCAGCGTCCCCGCGACCGAGGACATGAAGACGAGACGTCCCCACCTGTTCTCGACCATGTACGGCCACACCTCCTTGGTGCAGTTGAAAGCGCCTGTGAGGTTGACTCTGACATCGCGGTCCCAGAGCTCGTAGGACTGGTTCGGGATCTGGGCGGCGTGATCGAGCGTGGCCGCGTTGTTGATCAGGATGTCGATCTTGCCGAACTCGTCCTTGACCTTCTTGAAGACCTCCCGGATCTGCTCGCGGTTGGTCACGTCCATCCTGATGGCCAGCGACCTCCGTCCCATCTTGCGGATCTCTTCGGCGGTGGCATTGGAGTGGACCCACCCCTGAGACACCGCGACCTGGGCCAGCATGCTGCCCTGTGACTCGGCCGTCTGCTGGAGGTTGGGGTCGTCCTCGACGAGCACGTCCGTGATGACGACGTCGGCTCCAAGCCCGGCGAGTGTGAGCGCGTCCTGCCGGCCAAGGCCACGTGATGCACCCGTGACCACGGCCACCCTTCCCGATAGATCGAACATGAGCTACCCCCTCAATCGAATCGCTGCTCGCTGCCCCGCGATGGCGCGCGAGATGACAAGCCTCTGGATCTCAGCCGTTCCCTCCCAGATCTGGTAGATCTTCGCGTCCCGAAACCACTTCTCGACCGGGTACTCCTTGATATAGCCGTAGCCGCCGAGCACCTGGATCGCATCGGTCGTCACGTCCATGGCCACGTCCGCGGCGAAGCACTTGGCCATCGACCCTTCGGCACGCTCGAACGGAAGACCCTGCGTCGCCATCCACCCCGCGCGCCATATCAACAGCCGCGCGGCGTCGATCTTCATCGCCATGTCGGCGAGCTTGAATCCGACGGCTTCGTGCTGCCAGATCGGCTTGCCGAACTGCTTGCGGTCCTGCGCGTACTCGAGCGCGAACTCATACGCGGCGCGGGCGATGCCGAGCGCGCCGGCGGCGACGCCGGGCCGCGTCGCCTCGAGCGTCATCAGGGCGCCGAGCGCTCCAGGTCCGGCGTTCTCCGCGTCCGGCTCACCGCCCAGGCGATGATCGAGCGGCACGTGGCAGTCCTCCAGGATCACCTGCGCCGTGTGGCTTGCGCGGACGCCCAGCTTCTTCTCCTTGCGACCCATGCGCAGCCCAGGCGTGTCCTTCTCGACAAGAAATGACGCGATTCCCGCGGGTCCCTTCGAGGGGTCGGTGTTGGCGTAGATCACGTGGTAGTCGGCGATGCCGCCGTTGGTGCAGAACTGCTTGGTGCCGTTGAGCACGTAGCCGTCGCTCACGCGCGTCGCGCGCGTCTTCATCGCGAGCGCATCGGAGCCGGAGTCGGGTTCGGTCAGTCCGAGGCCGCCCAGGACGAGCTTGTCGGGATTCGTGAACTCAGGCAGCCAGCGTTTCTTCTGCTCGTCAGTGCCGCTCGAGCGGATGCCGGCCATCGCAAGCGCCATCGACTGGATGCACACCGCGATGCCGGCGCATCCCCAGCTCAGCTCTTCGTTGAGGATGAGCTCGGTCAGGAAGTCGAGGCCCTGTCCGCCGTACTCCTCGGGCAGGAACGCGGCCGGGCTCAGCCC
>DASZJK010000294.1:0-3554 GCA_035948155.1 Candidatus Dormiibacterota bacterium | reverse complement strand
GCGATCGAAGGCGAGGACCTGCACCGCGCATACGCGGGCATCGCGCTGCCGAACCCGGCGTCGGTCGCCCTCCACGAGGAGTTTGGCTTCAAGCGAGTGGCGCTTTTCTCCGAGCAGGGCCGGAAGTTCGGGCGCTACTGGGACGTCGCCTGGTTCGAGAAGCCGCTGGGAGGCGAGGCCTAGCCGCCGGGCGAAGGCGAGGCGCCGGCGCGGATCCCGATGCGGTTCCCGCCGATCTGGATAGCGGTCGCCTTGATGCTCCCGTCGGCCTGTCGCGTCCCGATGATCGTGACCGTCATGTTGTCCTTCAGATCCGAGGTCGTGCCCGTGACGGTCTTGGAGACCTGCACGGTGTTGCCGAAGGTCACCTTCACGTCACACGCGCCCATGGTGATGGTCAGCGACGACGATGTGAGGTCGGTCACCGTGCCGTTGGCGACGGCGTTGCCGCCGGGCGACGGGGACGGAGCGCCGGGGCTTGGGCACGCGCCGGCGAAGCCGCCACCCCTTCCGCCCCCGCCTCCAAAGCCCGATCCCAGGTTTCCTGTCCGGGCGGACTGGTTCTGCGTCGTGCTTGCGCTGACGTTGTTCAGTCCCATCCGGTACCCGCCGTAGAAGCCGGCGAGCACTCCGACGACCACCAGCAGCGCGACGATGTATGGCTTCACTGAATCACTCCCTTCACTCGTACCTGAGGGCTTCGATCGGGTGCAGGCGCGCTGCACGGTTGGCGGGGTAGATGCCGAAGAAAAGACCGATGGCGACCGAGACAAAAAAGGCCAGCAGCACCGATGGCGGCGAGACGACCGGGGTCGGAAAGCCAGAGGAAGCGATCGACGGGACGTTCGGCGCCTCATGCGCCAGCAGCGCTCCGACCGCGATGCCAAGCGCGCCCCCGAGACCGCTCAGGACCATTGCCTCGATCAGGAACTGGATGAGGATGTCCCTGCGCCGCGCGCCGATTGCCTTGCGGATCCCGATCTCTCGGGTCCGTTCGGTGACGGTGACAAGCATGATGTTCATGATTCCGATGCCGCCGACGACCAGCGAGATGCCGGCGATCGCCCCGAGCACGAGCGTCAGCGCGGTGGCGATCGAGGTCGCCTGGTTGAGGATGTCCTGCTGGCTCTGGAGCTGAAAGTCGGCCTGGGTCGGGTCCGAGATCTGATGGCGCTCGAGCAGGACCGTGGTGATCTCGGTCTCCGCCTGGGTCACGGTACCCGCCGATGTCGCAGAGGCGACGATCTGACTGATGACTTTCCCGCGCGCGCCGGTCAGGTAAGCCCAGACGGCCGTGATCGGCGCTACGACGACGTTGTCCTGTGAGCCCAGCCCCGTCCCGCCCTTGGGCGCAAAGACTCCGATCACGCGGAAGCTCTGGCGGTTGATCTTGATCGTCTGGCCGACCGGGTCAGTCGAGCCGAAGAGATTGTCGACCACTGTCTGGCCGATGACCACGACGCGATGGTTGGCGGTCACATCGTCGTTGGTGAAGAACGAGCCCTCGGCGATCTGGTAGTCACGAACCTGAGGGAAGGCCGCCGTCGTGCCGGTGGTCGGGGCGAAGTAGTTCTGGTTGGCGTACGTGATCTGTCCGCCGCTCTGCGCGATGGGAATCGCCGCAACCACGTCTGGGTCCTGCTGGCGCGCGTTGAGCGCATCGACGTCCGCCTGGGTCAGGGATTGCCCCGTGCCAAAACCCTGCGAGACGCCGCCGGATCCTCTTGCGTTGGACGGGTAGACGTAGATCACGTTGGCCCCGAGCGATTGGATCTGGTTGTTGATCTGCACGCTCGCGCCGTTGCCGACCGCGACCAGGAGGATCACGGCCATGACTCCAATGAGGATGCCGAGCATCGTCAGCGCGCTGCGCAAACGGTTGGCGAGGAGGCCGTTCACGGCCATGCGCAGCGCCTCGTAGATGTTCACGCCGCCGTCTTCTCGTCGCGCACGATGAGTCCGTCGCGCAGCTCCACGACCCGGCGCGCGAAACGCGCGATGTCCTGTTCGTGGGTGATCAGGACGATGGTCCGGCTCTGCTCGGCATTGAGCGTGGAGAGCAGGCGCATGATCTCGACGCTGGAGGCGGTGTCGAGGTTGCCGGTCGGCTCGTCCGCAAGCAGGATTGCGGGGTTTGTGACCAGCGCCCGTGCGATGGCGGCGCGCTGCTGCTGCCCGCCCGAGAGCTCGGTCGGCTGGTGATCTACGCGGTCCGCGAGGCCGACCGCTCCGAGCGCCTCTCGCGCTCGCTCGGTGCGGCCCCCCTCGCCCGCGTAGATCAACGGCATTTCGACGTTATGCAGCGCGGTTGTCCTGGGGATGAGGTTGTAGCTCTGGAAGACGAAGCCGATCTTCCGGTTGCGGATCCTGGCGAGCTCGTCATCGCCGAGCCTGGCCACGTCCGTTCCGTCGAGGAAGTACCGTCCGCTTGTGGGCACGTCGAGGCACCCGATGATGTTCATCAGGGTCGACTTGCCGGACCCGCTCGCGCCCATGATGGCCACGAACTCGCCGCTCCCGATGTGGAGGTCGAGGCCCCGCAGCGCCGGCACCTCGATCCGGCCCATGCGGTAGGTCTTGGTGACGCCCTCGAGGGTGATCATCCGCCGGTGCCGACGCGGACGCCGCCGCCGCCACCGCCACCAAAGCCTCCCAGTCCCCTGGTGCTGCCGGTCCCGGTCGCCGCGCGCACGGTCGGAAGCACCACCTGCTCACCGTCGTTGAGGCCGCCAACCACTTCCGTGTACTGGTCGCCCACGACGCCGGTGTCGATCGGGGTGGCGACCTGCTGGCCGCTCGCGTAGACGGTGACGAAGGCCTGCCCGGCCGAGTGGGTGACGGCGAGGTTGGGGACGCTCAGCGCGTTGGCCGACTTGCTCACCGTCACCGTCGCGTTGGCGGTCATGCCCTGCTTGAGCGCCTTGTCGACCTGGTTGAGGACGACGGTCGCGTAGTAGTTCACGACCCCGCTGGTGACGGTCGCGGCGCTGCCCACAGCGATTACGTGCCCGCTGATCGTGAGGTTCGGGACTGCGTCGAAGGTGACCTGCGCGTCGTCGTTGAACGCGAGGCGCGAGGCGTCGGACTCGGCGAACGGAATCACAACCTCGAGGCCCGAGATGTTGCCGATGACCATGAACGCGTTCGAGGCGGTCGCTGTCGGCAGCGGCGCCTGGCTCCCAGGCGCTTCCTGCGTCGCGCCGCCGCCGGGTGAGGCCGTCTCGCCGACAACGCCCGTGATGCTGTTCACCTCGCCGTCCATCGGCGACGTCAGCGTGGTGTAGCTGAGGTTTTGCTGGGCGGTCGCCACGGCGGCCTGGGCGCTCAGGACGTTGGCCTTGGCCGAGGCGATCTGGTTCGGCTTGGATTCCGTCTGCGTGCTCAGCTGGTCCTGGGCGCTGGTCAGGGACGCGGCGGCCTGGTTGATGCTGCGCTGACCGTTGGTCTTGTCCGACTGCTGCTTGGCGGTGTCTGTGTTCAGCTTGCCCTGGTCGAGGTTGACCTGCGAGGCGTCGGTGCTGACCTTGGCCTGGTCGAGATTCACCGCGGTCTGC
>DASZJK010000293.1:0-3537 GCA_035948155.1 Candidatus Dormiibacterota bacterium | reverse complement strand
CCCGCAGCGCCGGTTAGGGAAGGCTTCACCCGATCGCAGGAGGATTACCTCAAGTCGCTCTACCTGCTTGGCGGTGACGAGCACCCGGTCCCGACCCGCGAGCTCGCCCAGCGCCTCGGCATCTCGTCGCCGAGCGTCAGCGAGATGGTGACGAGACTTACCGCCCAGGGCCTGGTCGAGCACGACCGCTACCGCGGCCAGCAGCTCACCAAGGAAGGCCGCAAGGCGGCCCTCGAGCTCGTCCGCCACCACCGTCTCCTCGAGATGTTCCTCGTGCAGGTCCTCGGCTTCGGCTGGGACGAGGTCCACGACGAGGCCGAGCGCCTCGAGCACGTCATCTCGGAGCGCATGGAGCAGCGCATCTTCGAGCTCCTCGGCCAGCCCCAGCTCGACCCCCACGGGCATGCGATCCCGACGCTGGCGGGCAAGGTGAAGGCGTCGAGCCACCGAAAGCTGAGCGACAGCCGTGAAGGAGAGAGGGTGACCGTGCAGGGCGTCAGCGACGACGACCCCGTCAAGCTGCGCGAGCTTCAAAGACGGGGGCTTGTACCCGGAACGAAGCTCGTCGTGCTCGCCGCCAGCGAGTTCGAGGGCCCGATCGAGGTCAAGCTCCGGGGCAGACGCGAGAGCGTGCCCCTTGGCCTGGCCCGCGCTGTATTCGTCGCGGAGACCCGCTAATTGGCCGAGGCCGTCAAGTCGGTAATCACCCAGCCGATGGTGCTGGGCGAGGAACGCGCCCTCCCCGGTGAGTTGCGCGTCCTCAGGGCCGCCGAGCGTTCGCTTACCGGTGAGCGCAGAGGCGTCAGGGCAGTCCTGCCCTTCCTCGGTCCCGCGTTCATCGCCGCGGTCGCCTACGTCGACCCGGGCAACTTCGCCACCAACATGGCGGCCGGGTCGCAGTACGGCTACATGCTGCTGTGGGTCGTCCTGGGCGCGAACCTGATGGCGATGCTCATCCAGTCGATGAGCGCCAAGCTCGGCATCGCGACCGGGCGCAGCCTCCCCGAAGTCTGCCGCGACCGCTTTCCACGACCGGTCGTCATCTTCCTCTGGATCCAGGCGGAGCTCATCGCCATGGCCACCGACCTCGCCGAGTTCGTCGGCGCGGCGCTTGGGATCTACCTCGTCTTCGGCATCCCGCTCTTCGCCGCCGGCCTGGTCACGGGCGTGCTTGCGTTCACCATCCTGGGACTGCAGGCGTGGGGTTTCCGCCGGTTGGAGGCCGCGATCGCGGTGCTGGTCGGCGTCATCGTCGTCGCGTTCGGCCTAGAGGTGCTCGGCGCGAACCCGTCGTGGGGATCGGTCGCGACAAGCACCCTGATACCGCGCCTCGACGGCACCGCCTCGATCCTCCTGGCCGCCGGCATCCTGGGCGCCACCGTGATGCCGCACGTGATCTACCTGCACTCCGCGCTCACGCAGAAGCGAATCGTCGGCGCCAACCCGGAGGCGAAGCGGAAGATCTTCCACTTCGAGCTGGTCGACGTGATGATCGCGATGGGTATCGCAGGCGTGATCAACCTGGCCATGCTGACGACGGCGGCCGCAGTGTTCGGCTCCCGCGGATTGACCAACGCCGGCGCCGACCTGGTCCAGGTCTTCGGTGGCCTCGACCACTACATCGGCGACCACAGCGGGCTTGTTTTCGGAATCGCTCTGCTCGCATCCGGCGTCTCGTCGTCCTCCGTGGGCACGCTGTCCGGCCAGGTCGTGATGCAGGGATTCATCCGCCGCCAGATCCCGGTCTTCCTCCGCCGCGCGATCACGATGGTGCCCGCGATGGTCCTCATCGCGAGCCACTTCGACCCCTCTCGCGCGCTGGTCCTGAGCCAGGTCGCGCTCTCCTTCGGGATCCCGTTCGCGATGATCCCGCTCGTCCTCTTCACGCGCGACCGGAAGCTGATGGGCAGCCTCGCGAACAGCCGCATCACCAACCTCGCCGCCTACGCAGTGGCTGCGATGATCATCGGCCTCAACCTCTTCCTTCTCTACCAGACGATTTTCCGCAGCGCCTAAGCTCAGCCCATGAAATTGGGCGTGAGCGTCGGGTATTGGGGCCTCGGGCTTACTGCGGCCGATCAGCTCGAGATCGCCCAGACCGCAGAGGAGCTGGGCTACGACTCGATCTGGACCGCCGAGGCGTACGGCTCCGACGCCGCGACCGTGCTCGCGTGGCTTGCGGCCGGGACGAAGAAGATCAAGCTCGGCGCCGGCATCTTCCAGATTCCCGCGCGCAGCGCTGCGATGACGGCGATGACCGCGGCGACGATCGACAACCTGTCCGGCGGCCGGATGCTGCTCGGCCTTGGCACGTCGGGCCCTCAGGTCAGCGAGGGGTTCCACGGCGTGCGGTTCGGCAAGCAGCTGCAGCGCACCCGCGAGTACGTCGCGGTCGTCCGCCTCGCGCTCGAGCGCAAGAAGATCGAGTTCCACGGCGAGACGCTGGAGCTGCCGCTGCCCGACGGCCCAGGCAAGGCCCTGAAGCTCACGATCAAACCGGTGCAGGAGCGCATCCCGATCTTTCTCGCGGTGCTGGGACCTAAGAACGTCGCCCTCGCGGGCGAGATCGCGGACGGATGGCTGCCGGTGTTCTTCTCGCCGGAGCACACCAGTGCGTTGCGCGTCCCGCTCGAAGAGGGTGCAGCGCGCGCCGGCCGCTCGCTCGACGACTTTCGCATCTGCCCCTCAGTCAACGTGATGATCGGCGACGACCTCGAGAGCGCGCGCAATGCGATGCGCCCCGTGCTCGCACTCTACGTAGGCGGCATGGGCTCGCGGGAGCAGAACTTCTACAACCGCCTCGTGTCGACGTACGGCTTCGAGAAAGCGGCTCGCGAAGTGCAGGACCTGTATCTCGAAGGGAAGAAGACCGAGGCGATGTTCGCGCTACCCGACGAGCTCATCGACCTCGTGTCGATCGTCGGCCCGCGCGAGAAGGCCAAGGAGAAGCTCCGCGCCTTCAAAGACGCAGGCGTCGACACGCTGATCGTGTGGCCGGTGATGCCCGACCAGGAAGAACGCACCAAGCAGCTGCGAATGATCGCCGAGCTGAACCAAGAGTTGGATTAGCTTTTCCAAATGGAAAGTACTTGCCATATTGGAAAGTACGATCCATAATGACGGCGTGGCCGATTCGCCCGATTTGACTCCAGAACAGGCGCGAGCCGCCATCCAGGAGGTGGGAACTCGCGCCGCGGAGGTCCGCCGTTCCGACCTTCAGCTGAGCTGGATTCTGCAGGCGCTTGCGGGGGCCTACCTGGGGATCGCTGCCGTGGGTAGTGCCGCGCCTGATCGCAGGGGTGGGTTCCTAGCAGTCATGTTCGTGATCATCCTGGCGAGTGTCGCGGCGGTCGTGGTGCTGATTGGCCTCCGCATCCGCGCCTATACGCGTATCGGTCTCCGAATCTTCGTCATCACCGCGGTCATCTTCAACGTCTGGAACGCCGCGACAGCGGCGGTGAGCATCGGCACGCGCTTCTGGGCGACGAGCCAACCAAGCTATCACTTCGCCATCAGCGCACTGATCGCGACCATCCC
>DASZJK010000292.1:0-1859 GCA_035948155.1 Candidatus Dormiibacterota bacterium | reverse complement strand
ATCGACGACATCCTCACCCGGCTCGCGGAGCACGCCACCAGGCTCAAGCCCGGCGAGTGGCTGCAGGGCATGGGCTACCGCACGGACGAGCTGACGGAGCGACGCCAGCCGCACCGCACGGAGCTCGACCGCGTGACGGGCGACCATCCGGCGTTCATCGACGAACGTGGCGGCCACTCCCGCGTCGCCAACTCGGCGGCCCTGGCGGCCGCCTCGATCACTTCCGGCTCGGCGAACCCCCATGGCGGGCGGATCGGGCGCGACCTCAACGGATCGCCCAACGGCCTGCTTCTCGAGGGCGCGATGCGGTTGGTCGCCGACGTCCAGCCCAGGCCGCCGCTGGAGCGACGGATCGAAGGAGTCCTGAAGGCGCAGGAGCTGCTGATCTCGCGGGGCATCACGTCGGTCGGCGCAGCGGTCAACCGGGGTTTCGCCGACGACCTTCGCGCCTACGAGCACCTGGCGTGCGACGGCAGACTGAAGGTTCGCGTCAACGAGTTCCTGTCCTGGGAGCTGCTCGACGCCACGTCCGAGCTCGGCGTGCGTGCGGGCTTCGGCGGCTCGATGGTCCGCGCGGGTCCGATCAAGGTCTTCGTCGACGGCGGTGCGGAGCGTGTCGCGATGCGGTCGGGCGGCGGCGTGTGGCGCACCACTCCCGAGGAGCTGCGTGAGGTCGTCGTGCGCGCGAGCGCGCATGGTTTGCAGGTCGCCGCCCATGCGATCGGCGACGCGGCGATCGAGGCGATGTGTGACGCGGTCGAGGCTGCGCCCGGGACCGGCCTGCGACATCGCGTGGAGCACTGCACGATCTGTCCGCCCGACCTGCAGCTGCGGCTCGCGAAGCTGGGGATGGTCGCGGTCATGCAGCCGGTGGCCGCGCGTTTCGGCCGCGTCGCTTCGACCATCTTCTTCCCGGTGCGCGATCGGTCGGACCTCGCGCCGCACCGGGGATTGCTGAAGGCAGGCGTTCCTCTGGCGTTCAGCTCCGACCTCCCCGTCGCGACCGATCCGAATCCCTGGCCCGGGATCCACGTCGCGGTCGACGACCAGGTCAACGGCATCAGCCTGCTCGCCGCGCTCCGGGCCTACACGTCAGGCGGCGCGTACGCGAGCTTCGAAGAAAACATCAAAGGCACGCTGGAGCCCGGAATGCTTGCCGACCTGCAGATCTACCACGGCGACCCAATGGAGGAAGACGGCGTCAACTGGGAGGAGCTCCGCCCAAGAGCGGTGCTCCTGGGCGGAGTGAAGGTCTTCGGTTCCTTTTGACGCGCCGGCGCTAGCTTTCCGTGATCTCGAAAACTTCGACCTCGCCGATGGCCTCCGGCTCGATCACGATCTCGGACATCGTCGGCGTGGTTTCGTCGCTGCGGGTGCGGCGCGACGAGCTGCGACGCGCCGCGGTGCTGCGACTGCGTGAGGGGCCGGCGCCGCCGGTCGTGCGCCTGGCGGTGGTCGCCGGTCGGCGCCGAGTGGTGGCCGCCTTGCGGGTCGGGGTCGCGGCCTTCTTCTTCGTGCTCGCGACGCGGTTCGTGCTCGCGGCGCGGTTCGTGCTGGCGGCGCGGGTCGTGGTGGCCGCGCGCCGGCGCGTGGTCGCGGCGGGGGCACCCGCGCCGCTCGCGATCTGGCGTGCCTGCTTCGTGAGGCTGTCGATTCGTTTGAGCACGCTGTTCACGTCAGCGCGTGTGCTCGCGCGCTTGACCTGCGTCTGAAGCTGCTTGATCGCGGCGCGCGCGGTCTTGTCAGCATCCTTGAGCCGCCGATCCAACTGCCGGCGCAGGTCGGGCGGGATGCGGCTCTCCGCCTCTTTCAGCGCTCGACGACCCGCGCTCACCGCCCTCCCGACAAGACCGGATCGC
>DASZJK010000291.1:0-4466 GCA_035948155.1 Candidatus Dormiibacterota bacterium | reverse complement strand
TCTCGGGCGGACGTTTCATCCTCGGCCTGGGCGTGAGCCACAGGGTCACGGTCGAAGGGATGTGGGGCCTGCGGCTCGAGAGCCCGGTCGAGGCCATGCGCGAGTACCTCACGATCGTGCGTACGAGCTTGCGCGAGGGCGCATGCAGCTTCGAAGGCAAGTACTTCACCGCGCGCTGGTCTTACCTGGGCCCGCGACGCGCGGACATGCCGGTCATGATCTCGGCCCTCCACCAACGGATGCTCGAGCTCGCGGGCGAGCTTGCGGACGGAGTCGTCCTCTACATGTGTGCACCCGGTTACATCAAGGAACACGTCATCCCGCACCTCAGGACGGGCCGCGAAAGGGCCGGCAAGTCGATGGACGGATTCGAGGTCGTGGCCGCGGTCGACGCCTGCGCGACGTCCGACCGAGACGCCGCTCTCGAGACCTATCAGAAGACGCTCGACCGGTACGCGGCGCTGCCCTTCTACCGCAAGGCCATGGAGGCGGGCGAATTCAACCCCGATGTGCTCGCGGCCATAGGCCACGCAGAGCAGGTGCGGGATGCGATCGCCCGCTACCGCGAGGCCGGCGTCACTCTGCCGGGCGTTGGTCCCTTCGCCGGACGATTCGAGGAGACCATCGCGGCGGCCGCAGAAGCCTAGATAAGCCCGCTCAGCGCTTCGTCGATCAGCTTTCGCGCCTTCGCGAATTCGCGCCGGATCGCAGCATCCTCCGCCCGAGCAAGGGACTGGATGACCGGGCCCCAGCGCGCCGCGTCACGCTCTTCCAGACCCGCTCGGACCTGGCCGATCGCCTGAGTCGCGGACAGCAGCCCCCCTCCGGAGTTGTCCACTATCGACCTCGCCACGCGGAGCTGCTCGCGCGCCCACGGGATGATCTCGTTGCCTGGATGAGTCTCCAGCGGCTTCGGCCTGGTGACGTCGACGCCCATCTAACCGCTCATTCTCCCTGGAGGTGCGCCCGGCGCGCGCGCAGCAAGCGCGTCCAGCGGCTTTCCCGTGAGCCGGTAGACGGTCCAGTCGGCGTTCGGCCTGGCGCCGAGGCGCTGGTAGAACCGGATCGCGTCGACGTTCCAGTCCAGCACCGCCCATTCGAGCCGGCCGCACCCACGCTCGACCGCGAGCTGCGCCAGGCGCTCGAGCAGCGCCCGCCCGACGCCGCCCCCTCGCCTCTCAGGCACCACGAACAGGTCCTCGAGGTAGATGCCGGGCTGCGCGAGGAAGGTCGAGTAGTTGTGAAAGAAGAGCGCGAATCCGATCGGCTCACCGTCCTCTTCCGCGATGAGCGTTTCCGCGTAGCGCCGCTCCCCGAAAAGTGAATCCGTGAGCTTCTCCTCTGTCATGACGACCTCGTGCTCGAGCTTCTCGTAGCGAGCGAGGCCGCGAATCAGCTCCGCGATCAAAGGCACGTCCGGCAGATCGCCACCGCGAATCAAAAGACTCATTTCGGCCGGTCCTTCAAGCGGAACACGAACCTCATCGCGCCGTGGGTGTCGGAAAAGCTGGCGATCTTGTTGTCCACCAATCCTGCCGAGAGGCCCGCCTCGATCAGATCAGTGTCACGAAGGGGACTGCCCGCGCCTTTCTGGCGCACCATCCAGATCGCGCCGTTGGGCTCGATCCAGCGCTTCGCCAGCCGCAGCCGGTCCAGGTCGCCTTTGTCCCGAGCGCCGAGAAACACGATGTCGCATACGCGGCGGGGTTTGCCCAGGACGACGTCGCCGGTCCGCTCCCGAAGCAGCTTCACGAAGGAAGCATCATCGATGTCGACCACGGCGACACGCGAGCCCGGCTTGACCCCGAGCTTGTCAAGAAGCGGTTTTGTCGTTTCCGCCACGGATTGCTCCGAACACGACCACGCCGAGAAGCCAGCCGCCGTACGCGCCCGCTATCGCGAGGACGATCGTCGGTACTGGACTTCCAACACGGCTGGACAGCAGACCGCCCAACCCCACCAGCAAGCCGAAGACCAGCGCGCCTGCAATCCCGCCCGCCACGGCGCCGACCAGCGTCGCGGCGATGAGGGGATTTTTCAGACCTCGATCACCTCCAGGTCTTTGACCGCGCCGGTCGTTGTTCCCGAGTACACATGGTTGAAGAGAAAACGTGTGTCCGGGTGCCGCTTGCGAAGTCGGGCCGCGTTTTCCCAGCTCATGTGGCTGAACACGTCGCCCGGCCCGGTCGCCTCGACGATCGCCACGTCCGCGCCCTCGACGAGCTTGTCGAGCGGCGCGGTCGGTTCGGTGTCGCCCGAGTAGGCCACGACCTTGCCGTCGATGTGGATGCGGTAGCCGTTGCTGCCCATCGTGCCGTGGTCGAGCCTCACCGTCTGATAACGCACGCCGGCGACTGTGCCCGACGCCTTCGCATCGACGTAGCGCGCCTTGAACTGCGGCTTCATGACCCGCTTCCAGTCCGGACCCCAGCTGACCTCCCACAGCCGTTCGAGGAATTCGCCGGTGCCGGAGGGTCCGACAAACGTCAGCGGGCGGCGGTCGACGAAGACGCGGTGCAGCACAAATGGGGGAAGGCCGAGCGTGTGGTCGCCGTGGAAGTGGGTGAGGAAGACGACCTCGATGTTTCCGGGGTCGACGCCCAGCCGATGCATGTGCGGCAGGAGGGGCGCACCGCCGTCCAGCAACACGCGGCCATCGATCACGACGGCCCCGTTGTAGCGGTCCAGCGAGTACGCGGCGCCGCTACCGAGGAACGCGAGCTTTACGCGATGGTTACTGCCTGGTTCAGGTAGACGTCCTGGATTGCGTGTAGTAATTCGATGCCCTCCTTCATGGGGCGCTGGAATGATTTGCGGCCGCTGATCAGGCCCATCCCGCCCGCTCGCTTGTTGATGACGGCGGTGCGGACGGCGTCCTTCAGGTCTGACGCGCCCTTGCTCTCACCACCGGAGTTGATGAGACCGGCCCGGCCCATGTAGTCGTTGATGACCTGATACCGGCACAGGTCGATGGGGTGGTCGGTGGAGAGCTTGTCGTAGACCTCGGACCGCGTCGCTCCGAACCCGATGACCTCGAACCCGCGATTGGTCGTGGGCAGCTTCTGCTTGATGATGTCGGCCTCGATCGTCACGCCCATGTGGTTGGCCTGGCCCGTGAGGTCGGCCGCGGTCTCGTAGTTCACGCCGTCCTTCTTGAAGGCGGAGTTGCGGACGTAGCACCAGAGCACGGTCGCCATGCCGAGCTCGTGGGCCGCGTGGAATGCGAATGCGATCTCCTGCAGCTGGCGGTCCGACTGCTCGGAGCCGAAGTAGATCGTCGCCCCAGCGGCGACGGCGCCCATCTCCCACGCCTCCTTGACGGTCCCGAAGAGGATCTGGTCGTAGTGGTTGGGGTAGGTGAGCAGCTCGTTGTGGTTGATCTTGCAGATGAACGGGATCTTGTGCGCGTAGCGGCGGGCCACCGAGCCAAGCACGCCGAAGGTGGAGGCGACCGCGTTGCAGCCGCCCTCGATCGCGAGCTCGACGATCTTGGCTCCGTCGAAGTAGATCGGGTTGGGCGCAAACGAGGCGCCCGCGGTGTGCTCGACCCCCTGATCGACGGGCAGGATGGAGAGGTAGCCGGTCCCGGCCAGGCGCCCATGGTCGAGCATCGACTCGAGGCTCCTGAGCACGCGCGTGGGCCTGTCGCTGTCCTTCCAGACCCGGTCGATGAAGTCCGGCCCGGGAAGGTGCAGCTGCTCCTTCGGCACGGTTTGACATTTGTGTTCCAGGAGGTCGCGGGCGCCGTCCCCCAGCAACTCCTCGATCTTGTCCAGGCCGCCCTTGGTAACTGTTGCCATCATCGCCTCTTACACATTTGGTTAGCGTATCCCGCAGGTTCGCCAATGCCTATCCGTCACTCTATAGTGCGGCGAGATGACGCAGCGGGCCAGCGATCTGCTAGCTGAGGTTGCCGACCGCCTGGCGGCCGACACCCATGACAGCGGGATCGTCGTGGCCGAGGCCGTCCGCGCAATCGAGCCAGAGCTCCTCCAGGGCTACAAGGACGGTTCGCTGGACGAGCTGTCGAGGATGTCGGTCCGCCTGCTGCAGGCCCTGTTCACCTCGCTGCGCCTGGACGCCAAGATCCCGTGGCCCGAGCACTACACCTCTGCTCGCGAGCTGGCGCGGCGCTACGCCGAGCGCGGGGTTCCCCTCGAATCGCTGATCGAGGGACTCAACGTCTTCCGGCGCGCGGTCGTCGCCCGCGTGACCGAGGAGGTGACGGAAAGCCAGTACGCCGACGAGGTCATGCTGCTGGCCCAGAGCCGGGTCGGCGATGTGGTCGAGCACCTCAACTCGAGCTTCATCCGCGGCTACCTCGACTTCACCGAGAGCAAGCACCGCGCGCGCCAGACCGAGCTGCACGGCCTGTACCACATCGCCAGCGCGCTCGGCCGCTCGCTCGACGTCAACGAGATCGCCGAGGTCGGCCTTCGCGAGACGCTCAAGGTGCTCGGTCTGCA
>DASZJK010000290.1:0-7094 GCA_035948155.1 Candidatus Dormiibacterota bacterium | reverse complement strand
GCAGGCAGCAGTCCGCTGACGCCGCTGAGCACCACCGCGAGAACAATCGCGATCAGGACGATGGGCACGTCGGTGCGGAAGACGTCGAAGCCCGTGCTCGCCACCGATTGCGTAAGTCTGTCGACCGCCGCGTTGCCGAGGCGCCCGAGACCGACCGCGACCAGGGCGCCGATCAACCCACCCGCCAGGCCGATGCCAATCGCCTCGGCGAGGAACAGGAGCATCACGTCGCGCGAGCGAGCGCCCAGCGCCTTCATGACTCCGATCTCCTTCGTCCGTTCCAGGACGGCCGTGTACATCGTGTTGGCGATGCCCAGGCAGGCGAGCAGCAGCGCCACGATGGCCAGGCCGAGCAGGGCGAGGCGCAGCTTGCTGAGGAGGTCCTCGAAGTTGCGGAACTGGTCATCAAACGTCTGGGTCTGAAAACCGAGCGCCTCGACGTTGTTGCGCAGCGGGCCGACGGACAGGCCCGAGTCGGCGAGCAGCGTGAGGCTCGAGTACTCGCCGCCCTTCCAGCGGTTCGGGCCAGCGAGCGTCGACCAGTACGCCCGCATCACGCCGTTCGGCGCGAGACCGCCGGGCGATCCCGCTGGCATGGAGTCGCCCGAGAAGATGCCCACCACGATGAATGTCACGGGCGCGGGCTGGGCCACCGCGTTGGTGGTCAGGGCGGGCATCAGCGCGCCCGACGTCGCCGTGAACGTCACATGGGTCCCGACCGCGCCTGCCGGCGACTTGAAGCCGAGCGCGACGGCCTCGCTGTCGGTCAGGAGAAGCTCGGTCGCCTTGTCCGAGCTCGGCATGCGGCCGATGCTCACCGTCGGCAGCGCGCTCGAGGAGCGGAGTGGCGGCAGCGAGATGAGCTCGCCGGTCGGTGGCGTCACGGGCGCGGTCGTGCCCAGGCCCGTCCCGGCGCTCGCGAATGTTCCCGACATCCCCATCTGACCCCACGCCGCCCTCACGTGCGGAAGGCGGGACAGTGTCGCCAGGGTCGCGGCATCCAGGGCCGGCGTCCGCGCGTCTGCCACCGGGTACACCGCGACCTGGTGCACCTGACTGGTGGCAAGGGCCGGCGCGTCCAGGGCTTGCTGCAGTCCTGTCGCCAGCGCCCCGATCAGGCTGACGGCCGCGATGCCGATGGCCACGCCGGTCGTGGTGAGGACGGTGCGGAGGGGCCGCCGGCCGGCGCTGCCCAGGCCGACCTTCAGCGTGTCGCGCCAGTGCATGCGCGGCGCCGGGTCGAGCGGGTCCTGGCTGCGCACCGTCGGTCTGCCCGACTCCAGCTCGATGGCGCGGCCGTCGATCATCCGCACGACGCGGCTGGCTCGCCGCGCGACCTCGGGGTCGTGCGTGACGAGGACAAGGGTGGCGCCGCGGCGGTTCAGGTCCTCGAGCAGCGTCAGGACGCCCTCGCCGGCGGACGAGTCGAGGCTGCCCGTGGGCTCGTCGGCGAGGATCAAGCCCGGCCGGTTGGCCAGCGCTCGCGCGACAGCGACCTTCTGCTGCTCGCCGCCGGACAGGCGGCTGGCACGAGTCTTCGCCCGCTCCTCCAGCCCGACGAGCGCGAGCAGGTGGCGGGCTCGCTTCAGGCGCTGCTCGGGTTCGACGCCGGCGAGGGTCAGGGGCAGCGCCACGTTGTCTTCGGCCGTCATCGAAGGGATGAGGTTGAACGTCTGGAAGATCGTGCTCACGCGCTGCAGGCGGTAGTCAGATAGCTCCCGGTCCGGCAGCTCGCCCAGCGGCAGGCCTGCTCCGTACACGTGACCGGTCGTGGGCCGGTCGAGACCGCCCATCAACGACAGCAACGTGCTCTTGCCGCAGCCGCTCGGGCCGACGATGGCCACGAACTCGCACGGCCCGATGTCGAGCGTGACGTTCTGCAGGGCCGCGACGTGCATCTCGCGCCGGCCGCCGAACTCGCGTGAGACGGCGTCGAGGCGGAGCCCCACCGCCTGGCCGAGTAGGTCTTTGAAGTCGTCCTTGAGCTCGCCCTCTGGCTGAGGCGCCGGCTCGGGTGTCGGCTCTGACGCGGGCTCGACCGCCATCACTGCAGTGGGTTCGACCGACGCTTCGGCGTGCGCCCCGCTGCCGCCGTTCTGGGCGACCACGGCCTCGCGCGCGTCAAGGTCAACTGCGCGTTCGCGCTGGCGCGCGCGGCGACGGCGGCGATTGGAGCCGCTGGATTCGCCATGCTTTTGAACGGCTGTGGCCACCCCGCTACCTTCCTTCCCGCAGTCTAAGTGCTGGCTTAACGCTCAACGACTGGGTTTGGCTACTTGCCCCCCGAGCCAGTTCAGGTAAGCGGACGAACCGCCCTCGATGGGCACCTGGAGGATCTCCGGGTGCTCGTAAGCGTGGTGGGTTCGCACGTACTCATCGACCTTCGGCGCCAGCGATTCCAGGGTCTTGATCAGAAGCAGCGCCTCGTGGTCGCGCTGCAGCTGGCCGTCCCAGTAATAGAAGGACGCGACGGTCGGGATCACGTTGCAGGACGCGGCCAGGTGCTCGACGATCAAACCCTCGCCGATCCTCTCGGCGTCGTCGCGTCCGCCTGCGGTGACCAGGATCAGGACAGCCTTCTCCGCCATTGCCATCGACTAATTCTGCGGTCTGCGCGGTCGACGGGGTCTGTCCAGCCACACGGTGCCCGCGAGCAGCGCGAGCGCGCCGAGCACCAGGCCGCCGATGACGTCCGACTCCCAGTGCACGTCGAGGTAGAGGCGGTCGAAGGCCATGAGCACGATGATCACGATCGCGCCGATCACCGCGACCGCCCTGACTTGCGGCGATGGCGACAGCCGGCGGATGACGAAGGCGAGGAGCCCGTAGACGATCACCGTCCGCATCATGTGACCGCTTGGAAAGCTGTTGGCGGCGGCGGCGGATCCGGAGAGGAGCTGGCTGATGCTCGGCCCGTCGGCTTCGGCGAGCGATGCCGGCGGCGCGAGGTGATGCAGGTTGAACTTGTAGAAGATCTCGAACGCCTCCGCCCCGAGAAAGACGACGAACACAAGCGCATCCGAGCCGAAACCCGCGCGCCACAGATAAAAGGTAAGGCCGGCCATCAGGATGCCCGTCACCTCGATGCTTCCAAGCTCCGCTATCGCCTGGAAGAGGACGTGCAGCGATGGCCGCCAGGCATCGTGCATCGCGACCGCGACCTGCCGGTCGAGATTGGTGAACAATCCCGCCGTGATCGCGATGGTCAGGGCGATGAAGGCAACGCCGAGAGCGACGACGCCGTAAAGGCGCGCCGCTAGCGGCGCTAACGCTGGCAACGCGTGCAGAAAACTGTTGTGCGACCGGCGATGCGCACGGCCCGGAGCGGGCGGCCGCAGGTGAAGCAGGGCTCGCCGGCGCGACCGTAGACGAGGAGCTTCTCCTGCTGGCCGCCGAGCTCGCCCCACGCGTCGCGATAGGTGTCGACCGAGCTGCCACGGTTGGCGATCGCGGTCCGGAGCGATTCGCGCAGCGACTCGTGCAGCCGCGCGGCGGATTTTCTGCCCAGGCCGGCCGCGATTCGGTCGGGCCTCAGCCGCGCGCGGTGCAGCGCTTCATCGGCGTAGATGTTGCCCACGCCGGCGATCGCTTTCTGGTCGAGGAGCACCGCCTTCAACGGAGCGTTTCGCTTCCGCAGCCGGCGGTAGAGCTCGTCGGCGGCGAAGTCCGGATCGATCGGTTCGGGGCCGAGGCGCGGCATCTTCCCGGAGTCGAGCAGCGCGCTCTCGGTGCCGAGAAGCAGCCGCCCGAAACGGCGCGGGTCGCGGTAACGCAATTGGCGGCCGTCATCAAGAAAAAACACGGCGTGCGTGTGCTTCTCCAGCGGAGTGGTGTCCTCGACGATGCGCAGCTGGCCGGTCATGCCGAGGTGCACGACCAGGAGCAGATCGTGGGAGAGATGCAGAAGAATGTACTTGCCCCGGCGGCCGACGGACTCGATCCGCATGCCGACGATCGCGTCGACGAACTCCTCGGGCTCGGGATGCCGCACGATCGTCGGAAACGCCAGCTCGGCCCGCAATATGGTGCGCCCGGCGAGGTGCGGCCGTAGGTCGGCGACGATGGTCTCGACCTCGGGCAGCTCAGGCACAGTGGCGATAGTCGCGACTAACGCGACTCTCCAACGACAAGAAGCCGAGATAGTCGCGACTAACGCGGAAAGTCGGGTCAGGCACGGACCACCGCGAGCTTCTTGATGTCCGCCCAGTTCGGCCCGACCTTCATCTCCACCTCGATCCCGGTCTCGAGCTCGTACGCGCCGGTCATGATCCGCGGCACTTTTTCCGCGAACTGGTCGACCTCGCTGCGCGGCACCTCGAAGAGAAGCTCGTCGTGCACCTGCAGAAGCATGCGTCCCTCGATCTGGTCCGCCTCGATCTCGCGATGCAGACGCACCATCGCGACCTTGATGATGTCGGCAGCGAGCGACTGCATCGGGAAGTTGATGGCCATGCGTTCGGCCGCACTGCGAAGCATGAAGTTGGGTGATCGAAGGTCGGGGATGGCGCGACGCCGTCCGGTCGCGCTGACGACGAATCCCTCCTCACGCGCGCGGACGCGCACCTGGTCGAGGTACTCGCGCAGCTTCGCGTACGTCGACCAGTACTGGCCCAAAAACTCGCGCGCCACGTCGCCGGTGATGCCGAGCTGCTGCGAGAGGCCGTACTCGCCCTGGCCGTAGATCGATCCGAAGTTGGCGACCTTCGCGAGACGGCGCTGGTCGGGTGTCACCGACTCGAACGGCACCTTGAACACAGCCGACGCGGTTGCGGTGTGGATGTCCTGGCCCGCCGCGAACGCTTCGAGCAGCTTGGGATCCCCGCTCAGATGCGCGGCGATGCGCAGCTCGATCTGCGAGTAGTCCGCGGAAACCATCACGTGGTCGGGCCGCCCGGCCTTGAAGGCGCGGCGGATGCGCTGCCCGAGCTCGGTGCGGATCGGGATGTTCATAAGGTTCGGGTTGGAAGACGAGAGGCGGCCCGTCGCAGTGCTCGCCTGGCCGAACGACGTGTGCACGCGACCGCTCAGCGGATCCACCAGCTGCGGAAGCGCGTCGACGTAGGTCGACTTGAGCTTGGACAGCTGGCGGTGCTCGAGGATCTCGGGGATGATCTCGTGCTTGTCGCGCAGAGCCTCGAGCGTGTCGGCGTCGGTGGAGTAGCCGGTCTTGGTCCGCTTGCCCACCGGCAGTCGCAGGTCCTCGAACAGGACTTTCGCGAGCTGCTGCGGCGCGTTGAGGTTGAACGTCTGACCCGCCAGCTCCTCCACACGCGACTCGATCGTCGCGAGCTGCGCGCCAAGCTCGTCCTGCATCTGCTTGAGGTAGGGCACGTCGATCGCGACGCCCTCGGACTCCATGTCCGCGAGCACGACCGCGAGCGGAAGCTCGATCTCGTGGAACAGGTAATCCACGCCGAGGTTGCGCATCTCGGCCTCGAGCCGTGGCCTCAGGTTGAGGATCGCCTCGGCTCGCCTGGCGGCAAATTCCGCCGCCTCGTTCTCGGGAACGGCTGACGGCTTTCGCGCGGCCCGGCCTGTGCCGAGCAGCTGCTCGGCGCTGACCAGCTCCATGCCGAGGAACTCGCGAGCGAGATCTTCCAGCCGTGGGTCGCGGGAGCCGGCTCCAAGCAGATAGGCCGCGAGGAATGTGCTGAACGCCCAGTCGCGTTTACCACCTCCCAGCGAGCGCAGGGCAAGCTCGGTCTCTTTCGCGTCGTGACCGGAGATCGGCCGGCCCGAGAGCGTCGAAGCCACCGCGTCCATCGCCTCAGGCTGCGTGACGTAGAAGGTCTTGCCGCCGCTCGACACGCCCAGGCCCGAGATCCGCGCGCCGCGACCTCCACCGTCGGTGAACGCGAACACGCCGACGTCGGGCGATCCGTCGAGCAAGCTCGCCGCCTCGGCGGGCTCGGTGACGATCTCGAGGCCAGCCGGCCTCGGCGCCGGCTCGAGCGCGAGGCTGGGTTGGACGGGCGCCTGGTCTGGTGGCGGGAAGCGGGTGAGGAGCTGGCGGAACTCGAGGTGGTCGAAGACGCGGCGGGCGCGGTCGTAGTCGTAGCGCGTCCAGCGCGCCTTCTCGAGCTCGAGCTCGACCGGCACGTCCTTGACGATCGTGACCATCCGCTTGCCGAGCCGCACCCTGTCCGCATTCGCGGTCAGAGATGTCTTCAGCCGGCCCTCGGGCAGCTCGCCTATCCGGTCGAGCAAGGCCTCGACGCTGCCGAAGTCCTGCACCAGCTTCGCCGCGGTCTTGTCGCCCACGCCGGGGACGCCCGGAATGTTGTCCGACGTGTCGCCCCGCAGCGCTTTGAAGTCGACCAGCTGCGGCGGTTCGAACCCGTAGCGCTGACGGACCTGGTCGGGGCCGTACACGAACGTGTCGGTTATCCCGCGGCGCGGCACGAGCGCCTCGACCGATTCCGTGACGAGCTGCAGGCAGTCGAGGTCGCCGGAGACGATCGTGACCGAATGCCCGCGTTCCTCGGCGATGCGCGCGAGCGTGCCGATGACGTCGTCCGCCTCGAACCCCTCGACGCCGTAGATCGGAATCGAAAACGAGCCCAGCACGTCCCGCACCATGTCCATCTGAGGGCGCAGGTCGTCGGGCATCGCGCGGCGGCCGGCCTTGTACTCCTGGTACTCCTGGGAGCGAAACGTTGGCTTGGCGAGGTCGAACGCGGCGATGGCGAACTCGGGCCGCGACGCGAGCACGATCGCGAGCATCGAAGTGAAGCCGTACACGGCGTTCGTCACCCGGCCGTCCGACGTGCTCATCGGCGGGAGGGCGAAGAACGCCCGGTAGATGAGGCTGTGGGCGTCGATCAGGATCACACGCCCGCGTCTTCCCTTCGCCACGTTCGAATCTTACGTTCGCCCCACAGCGTCACCGGATGGACGGCTGGAGCGTTCAAATAGCAGGGACGTGGAGGACCGAAAGGTAGAATGGACCCGAGGATGAAAAACCTCATCGAGGTGTCGGTGGACAGCATCCGCATTCACATGCCGACCGCCCAGCACCTGGTGATCCTCAAAGAGAAGGAAGCCGACCGCTACCTGCCGATCTGGATCGGTTCGTTCGAAGCGCAGGCCATCGC
>DASZJK010000289.1:0-2302 GCA_035948155.1 Candidatus Dormiibacterota bacterium | reverse complement strand
AGGCGACTGGCGGGCCGGCTACTACCGCGACCAGACGTTCATGTGGGCGACGCGCATGTCGAACGTGCGCGAGTTCTTCGCGCAGCTCTACGGCAACGCCGACATCGAGGCCGAGCCCGCGTCGGGCGGCAGGCAGATGGGTAATCACTTCGCCACGAGGTTTCTCGACGCCAGCGGCGCGTTCACGCGGACGGTCGACACTCCGAACACGAGCGCCGACGTGTCGAACGTCGCGGGATGGATGGCGCGGCTTGTCGGCCTTGGGTACGCCTCGAAGCTTTACCGCGACAACCCCCAGCTGAAAGACGTCGCCGACGGTTTTTCCGTCCGCGGCAATGAGGTCGCGTTTGGCACGATCGGAGACGCGGCTACGAGCGAGGGATTGTTCTGGGAGTCCATCAACGCGATCGGCGTGCTGCAGGTACCGGTGGCGATGTCGGTCTGGGATGACGGATACGGCATCTCGGTGCCGATCGCCGCCGAGACGACAAAGGCATCGATCTCTGACGTGCTGCGTGGCTTCTCGCCCGACGACCGGCCGGGCATCGACATCCATGTGGTGCGTGGCTGGGACTACCCGTCGCTGGTCGAGACCTACGCCAACGCGATTGAGAAAGTCCGGCGCGAGCACAGGCCGGCGCTGATTCATGTCACGGAGATGACCCAGCCGCAAGGACACTCGACGAGCGGCAGCCACGAGCGCTACAAATCAAAGGAGCGGCTGCGGTTCGAGAACGAATACGACTGCGTCGCGCGTATGCGCGATTGGATCATCGAGTTCGGAGTCGCGAGCGAGTCGCAGCTCGAGGGTTGGGAGGCGGCGGACAAGGAGGCGGTCGAGGCCGCGCGCGACCTGGCGTGGGAGGCGTTCCAGGCCCCGATCCGCGCTGAACGCAACCGCGCGGTCGAGATTCTTCGTCGCATCGACATGCCCGAGGTGGCCGAGATCACCAACAGCCTCGACGAGGCGCACAAGGTAACGCGCGCCCTGGTCATGTCGAGCGCGACCCGCGTGCTGCACCAGACGCGGGGCATCTCTTCGCCGGCACGAGACGAGCTCGCTCAATTCGTCGCGTCGTACGCGCGTGAAAACGGCGAGCGCTACAACTCTCACCTCTACAGCCGCTCGTCCGAGTCCCCGCTGAGCGTGCCGGTCGAGCCGCCCGTCTACTCGGAGATGTCACCCATCGTCGACGGTCGCCAGATCCTGGTTCGCAACTTCGACGCCAACTTCGCGCGCGATCCCCGGATCTTCGTGGTCGGCGAGGACGTGGGGAAGCTGGGCGACGTGAACCTCGTGTTCGAAGGGCTGCAGGCGAAGTACGGAGACCTCCGGCTGACGGACACAGGCATCCGCGAGGCGACGATCCTGGGGCAGGCGATCGGCGCGGCGATGCGGGGGCTGCGACCGATCTGCGACATCCAGTACCTCGACTACTTCCTGTACGCGCTCGAGACTGCGTCGGATGACCTCGCGACCCTGCACTGGCGGACGGTCGGCGGGCAGAAGGCGCCGGTGGTGATCAGGACGAAGGGACACAGGCTCGTGGGCATCTGGCACTCGGGCTCACCCATGTCTGTGCTGGTGAACGCGATGCAGGGTATCTACGTCTGCGTGCCGCGAAACATGACGCAAGCCGCTGGGTTCTACAACACGCTGCTCCAGGGCGACAACCCAGGGATCGTGATCGAGGTTCTCAATGGATATCGGCTGAAGGAGCGCGTGCCGGACAACGTCGGCACGTTCACCGTGCCTCTGGGCGTGCCCGAGGTGCTGCGCGAGGGAACCGATGCGACGCTGGTGACCTACGGGGCGTGCTGCGCTCTGGCGCTGGACGCGGCGGCCACGCTGGACGGCCTGGGCGTTGCGTGTGAGGTCATCGATGTGCAGACGTTGAACCCCTTCGACGTCGAGCACATGCTGGCGAAGTCCCTGCAGAAGACGCACGCGCTGATCTGCCTCGACGAGGACGTCCCGGGTGGGGCGTCGGCGTTCATGCTGCAGCAGATCCTCGAGGTGCAGAACGGGTGGTGGCATCTCGACGCCGCGCCGCGGACGCTCGCGGCGTCGCCGAATCGGCCGGCGTACGGGCCGGACGGAGACTACTTCACGAAGCCGAACCGGGAGAGCATCGTCGCGGCGGTCTACGGGATCGTCCGTGAGCGACAGCCGTGGAGGTTGCCCCCGCTCGATTCGTAATTCCCCGCGACTGCCGGCGCTCGCGGTCCTGGTCGAGGCTCGAAACCCGTGAGTGCCGGCGGTGGCGGGAAATCAAGTTAGCTCGCCGGGTAGGTACTCCAT
>DASZJK010000288.1:0-1829 GCA_035948155.1 Candidatus Dormiibacterota bacterium | reverse complement strand
TACTCGATCAGCGGGTCGCGCTGGCCGTAGCCGCGCAGGCCGATGCCCTCTTTCAGGTAGTCCATCTCGTACAGGTGCTCGCGCCACTTGCGGTCCAGCACGGACAGCACCACCCGGCGCTCGACCTCACGCATGACTTCCGAACCGAACTCTTCCTCACGCCGCTCGTAGGCGCCCTGGGCGTCGGCGATCACCGCCTCGGTGATGAGCTCGCCGGTGAGCCCGGCCCGGTCACCGCCCGCCTCCTCGATGACGTCGTCGATGGAGATGCTGATCGGGTACAGCTGCCGGAAGGCCTGCCAGAGCTTGTCCAGGTCCCATTCCTCCGGATAGCCCTCGCCGGTCGCGCCCGCGACGTACCCGGCGGTCACCTCGTCCACCATCTCGCCGATCTGCTCGTGCAGGTCAGCGCCCTCGAGTACCTGGCGACGCTCGCCGTAGATGACCTTGCGCTGCCGGTTCAGCACTTCGTCGTACTTGAGCACGTCCTTGCGGATCTCGAAGTTCTGCTGCTCGACCTGGGTCTGCGCAGACCTGATCGCGCGGGTGACGACCTTGGACTCGACCGGAACGTCCGGCGGGATGCTCAGCCGTTCCATGATCGCCCCGACCCGTTCGGAGTTGAACATCCGCATCAGGTCGTCCTCGAGGGACAGGTAGAAGCGGCTCTCGCCCGGGTCGCCCTGACGTCCGGACCGGCCGCGCAACTGGTTGTCGATGCGGCGCGACTCGTGCCGCTCGGTGCCGAGCACGTACAGGCCGCCCGCCTCGACGACCTCCTCGTGCTCCTCGGCCACCGCGCGCTGGGCCTTGGCCACCGCCTCCGGCCAGGCCATCTCGTAGTCCTCAGGCGTTTCGACCGGGGACAGGCCGCGCTGGTGCAGTTCGGCGTCGGCGATGAACTCGGGGTTGCCGCCGAGCATGATGTCGGTGCCGCGGCCGGCCATGTTGGTGGCCACGGTGACCGCGCCGCTCCGCCCGGCCTGGGCGATGATCGTCGCCTCCCGCTCGTGGTACTTGGCGTTCAGCACCTCATGCGGGACGCCGCGCCGCTTGAGCATCCGGGACAGGATCTCGGACTTCTCCACGCTGGTGGTGCCGACCAGGACCGGCTGCCCGGCCTCGTGCCGCTCGGAGATGTCCTCGACGCACGCCTCGAACTTGGCCTGGGCCGTCTGGTAGATGACGTCGGCCTGGTCGGCGCGGATCATCGGCATGTTGGTCGGGATCGGGACCACGCCGAGCTTGTAGATCTGCTGGAACTCGTTGGCCTCGGTCATCGCCGTGCCGGTCATGCCGGCCAGCTTGTCGTAGAGCCGGAAGTAGTTCTGCAGCGTGATGGTGGCGAGAGTCTGGTTCTCGTCCTTGATCGCCACGCTCTCCTTGGCCTCGATGGCCTGGTGCATGCCCTCGTTGTAGCGCCTGCCGTGCAGGATCCGGCCGGTGAATTCGTCCACGATCAGGATCTCGCCGTTCATCACGACGTAGTCCTTGTCCTTCTTGTACAGCTCCTTGGCCTTGATGGAGTTGTTCAGGAAGCTGACCAGGGGCGTGTTGACCGGATCGTAGAGGTTGTCGATACCGAGCCAGTCCTCGACCTTCTCGACGCCCGACTCCAGGATGCCGACGGTCTTCTTCTTCTCGTCGACCTCGTAGTCGCCTTCGCCGTCCTCGCCGCGGCGCAGCCTGGGGGCGATCTTGGCGAACTCGGTGTACCAGCGCGGGCTCTGCTCGGCCGGGCCGCTGATGATCAGCGGCGTCCGCGCCTCGTCGATCAGGATCGAGTCCACCTCGTCGACGATCGCGTAGTGGTGGCCGCGCTGCACGCA
>DASZJK010000287.1:0-1782 GCA_035948155.1 Candidatus Dormiibacterota bacterium | reverse complement strand
TCGCCCGACTCGTGAATCATCACCCAGGCTTCTACCTCGTCGGCCGTCTCGAGATCGAAGAGGTGCTGCCCGACGTGGCGGTCGATCCCGGAGCCGGTTGGTGGGACGGCAACGCGCACGTGAGACGGGCTCGCGCAACTGGATCCTGGGACTGCTTCTGGGTCTTCAAAGGCACTCCGAGGAGCAGGCTGCTCGATCGCGCAGCGCCCTTCGCGCGGAAGGAGCTCATCACAGTTCTTGGTGACGAGCTCCGCTGGCCGGCGCATCGCACAGAGCTGCAGACGATCGGCTCCTACACCCGCGCGGTGCGGCGGATCGAAGGCGCGGGAGAGGAATGGCTGCGGTCGACCTGCCCGTCCTGATCGTCGGCGACGTGCACGGCGACCTCGAGCGCTTGTTGACCGCGCTCAAGCCGTACCCCGCCGACCGGTGGCGGACCATCTTCCTCGGCGACCTGGTCGATTACGGGATGTTCGGAGTCGGGTGCCTTCGCTACGCACGCGACCGTAAGAACTCTGAGGTCCTCCTGGGCAATCACGAGATAGCCATGCTGGGCGCCCTCCGCGATTCCTCACGCGTTGGCTTTTACATCAGCATCGGCGGCCATCAACACGACCTCGATGCGCTCCGCCAGGACGAGCCGCTGCAGACCTGGATGATGGCGCGGCCTCTAATGCTGAAGCTGGAAGACGGCACCCTCTGTCAGCACTGCGGCAACGACGATTACCGCCTGCTCCTCGCAGAGGAAACATCGGACCCCGTGGCCACAATCAACACCAACGGCCGCCTCGTCCTCGAGGCGGGTGACACCCACCTGCTGTGGAACGTCATGAGCAGCAAAGGGGTCTTTGCGACCCAGCCCGATCGCCTCGATCGCTGGCTCGAGCTCACCGGCTCACGGCGCGTGGTCTTCGGGCACACGCCACACCACGGACTGCGGCCCGCGCTCTACCACGATGGCAAGGCGATCAATTACGACGGTGGACTCTCTCGCTCCCACTACCGTCGCGCCGCGCCGCTCGCGGCGAGCGTCGGCCCGCTTCCTCCCTAGGCGACCGCCGGCCGGCAATCCTTGCACGGCCGGTAGCCCGCGCTTCGCGCCTCGTCCTCGTCGTGAAAGTAGACGAAGTTGGCGGGCTTGGCGTGCCGGCCGTGGTAGCAGGTCGGGAAGCAGAAGATCCTGGTGCTCTTCACACCCTCGTAGCGCAGCCCGGACTGCGCGAGCTTCTGCAGGCGCGGCAGCTCGACGCCCTCCAGCGTCAGGATCGACTTCTTGGCCTCCGGTCCACCCCCGCCGTAGTTGCCGATCACGCCATCCGTCCGGATGACCCGGTGGCACGGGATGAAATAGGGGATCGGGTTGTGCGCCAGCGCGGTGCCCACCGCTCGCACGGCCGCGGGATGGCCGATCTCGCGAGCGACCCAACCGTACGGTCGCACCTGCCCGCGCGGGATCTCGAGCGTCTTCTCCAGCACCGCCTGGCTGAAAGGCGTTAGGCCGCGAAGGTCGAAGCGAAGACGTCGCCTGCCTGCAAGCTGGTCCGCGATCTTCGCCGCGAGGTCGGCCGGCGGATCAACCCGCACCAGCAGCCGGCCCACGTTGTCGTGGAACCACGCCTCGAACTCCTCGGCCGAGGGGGCTCGCATCGCAGCCGACACCCCGCGCCGGTTCCACGCCACGTAAACGGGACCAAGGACCGTCCCGAACAGCGCGTAGGAGTCAGTCATCCCCGCCTCGGCCAGAACACGCTCGGCGAAGCCATCGGGCGCCTTCACCTCACC
>DASZJK010000286.1:0-3989 GCA_035948155.1 Candidatus Dormiibacterota bacterium | reverse complement strand
CCGATGCAGACCACCTGCGCACGCGCTTCGAGCGAGTGGGCTCCGCGCAGTCCCGAGATCAGGCTTACGCCAAACAGGATCAGGCTCTGCCAGCCGATGCAGTTCCACGAGATGAATAGCGTGTGCATCGACCCGGCGCCGTCCCACACCAGGAGGTGGCTGCCCGACGCCGCGGCGCGGATGCCGGCGAGGCTCAGGAGGCTCACGACCATGCGCGACTCGGTTGGGACGATCGCCTGCAGCGGGGTGTTGGCGCCGAGCTGCATGGCCCACGCCGTGAGGAGGTCGTTGAACGTCGTCACCAGCGGCAGCACCATCAGGAGCGCGCACGCGAGCGCAATCAGGGTGAGGTTGACGTTCTCGCGCTCGCGCGTCCTCATGCCCGCCTCCGCTTGAGTCGCGTCGCGACGATCGGGATCACGAGCGCGAGGCCCGCAAGGGGCAGCAGCGACTCGGGGACGATGAGGCTCGGCGCGACGATGTTGGTGCTCCCGCTTCCCGCCGTCCCGTCGTACAGCATCGACGGCTTGCCCCCGGTCGCATGTGTCAGCGTCACGGAGATGCAGAGGGTCCCACCGGGCGGGATGACCAGAGGAAGCTGGGACGCGCTGGTGGTGACGGTGAGTGGGCTCGTGGTGTTGGCGGTGCTGGATCCGTAATCCGCCGTCCAGGTCGTGCCGGCGTTGGGGATCGTCGGCACGAAGGGTGTGCAGCTCGCGATCAGCGACACGCCCGCCGCGACGCTGACGGTGTCGTGGGTCGCCCCCGAGCCGCCCGTCCAGTACATGGTGAGGGTCCATGTCCCGGCCGTGACCGTCTGTGCGGGCAGGCCGGTCCAGGCCCAGGTCGTCGTGACGCCCCCCGCCGCGGACTGTATCTGGCATGCGGTGGTGCGCGTCCCCGCGGTCTGGTCCAATGTGCTGGCCGTGCAGCCCGGCGCGGTCCCCGCTCCGTGCAGGTACAGCGGATTGCCCGCAGCGCTCACGACCGGAGCGTGGATCGAGGCGAGGGCGAGACCGCCGAACAGAAGGCCGAGCACACCCACCGCCGCCCAGCCGATCCAGCGCCGGCTCCCCCGCATGCGATGCACGGGCGAGCGGGCAGGTTGCGCCGGCGGCGTCCAGCGTGGGGTCATGACGCGACCGCCGCGCAACCAGCGTCCGAGCATGCGCAAGCGACGCAGGTGGCGTACCTCGTCTGTGACGCGGCCCGTTTTCGGAGTCCGGAACCATGGGCCTTCGTCCTTGCTCAGCAGACCCTTGAGTGCGGCCCAGCCCTGGAAGGGCACGAGCGCGAACGACAGCACGACGGCCCCAAACACACCCTGGACGTCGCGCGCGGGTGCTTCCTCGAGGATCAGGCCGCCGAGGTTCATCAGGGGCAGCGCGAAGATGTTGGAGAACAGCAGCGACCAACCGAGCAGCGCCGTCCACCCGGGGACGTGCGTCCGGAAGATGGCCTCTGAGACCAGCCAGCTCACCGAGCCGACGACGAACAGGCCCGCCTGCAGGTAGTACGTCGAGTCGTAGAGAAACTCGAGCTTCTCGATCGGCGTGACCAGGGGCGAGCGCATGATCCGCATGAACCACTTGCGGACGTTGTGCGTATGGCCTTCCGCCCAACGCATGCGCTGGCGCGCAAGGCGCGCGAAGGTGCTGACGCACTCGGCGGGAGTCTCCGCCCACGGCGTGTACACGACCTTGTACCCGCGCGAGTAGAGGTTGAGAGTCAGCTCCCAGTCCTCGGTGATGCTGGTGCCCCAACCGACCTGCCGAAGGACGTCGGCCCGGATCATGTATGCGGTGCCGGCGATCATCTTCAGCGAGCCGATCGCGTCCTGGAACGGCCGCTCGATCATGTAAGACCCCGAGTACTCCGCGCGCACGGCTTCGGTCAGCCAGCTCTCGGACTTGTTGAGCACGTGCCACTGGTAGCTCTGCACCGCCGCGACCTCGGCACGCCGCTTGACCTGGCCCGGCTCGGAGGGCGGGTCGATGCGCCCGAACGCAGCCTCGAACCGTCGATGGGACGTCCCGTCGCTGACGCGATAGAACAGCGGCAGCAATCGCTCGATCGAGTCGCTGAAGGGAACGGAGTCGGCGTCGAACACAACGACGTACTCGGTGCGCGGATCCATGACCTTGAGCGCCTCGCGGAGCGCACCGCCCTTGTAACCGGCGCGGCTGGTCCGGTGGAGGATCTTGAAACGAGGCATGGCGCGCCAGCGATCGAGGATCTCGACCGACTCGTCGGTCGAGTCGTCGACGACCACGACCTCGTACTCCGGGTAGTCGAGCTGGGAGAGCGCCGTGAGCAGGCGCTCGATCACGCGCTTCTCGTTGTACGCGGCGACCTGCACCGAGACGAACGGGTGGTAACCGAGGTCGAGGTTGAACCCGTTCCCGCCGTTGATCCGGGCCAGGCCACCGTTGTTGGTCGCGTGGCCGGCGTTTCGGTTGCGAGGTCCGACGCCCATCAGCGTGGTCAGCAGGACCATCACGGTGCTCAGGTAGTACTTGATGGCGTACGCGAAAAAGACCGCGCCCAGCAGGAGCCCGGTGAAGGCGAACCCGTACGCGACCCAGTCGGCCCCGCTTCGGATCTTGGACTGCTGGACCAGGTCGACGAACCCATGGACGATGGCGACGATCGGGATGACGCCGACCACGAACGCCGCCACCAGAACGCCGTTGAGGAGGACGCTCCACGCGAAACTGCTCAAGCCGCTGCGTTCGGCGCGCGACCCGAGAAGGTGGCTGGGATCGTCTCCGGCCATCAGGCGCTGTCCTCGAAGAAGAGCGCGGCTCCCAGCTCAGCGCTGTCGAACCGTCGGTGGCCCCCCGGCGTCGTGATCGTCGGCCGGAGCCGGCCCTTGCGAACCGCGCGGTTGAGCGTCGGCTGGCTGACGCCGAGGAGCTTGGCCGCCTGGCCGGTCGTGATCAGACGCGCGCCGTCGGGATCGTCGAGCAGGGTCTCGGCGAATGCCTCGACGTCCGCAGCGCTGAAGCGGCGGTGGCCGCCAGGAGTGATCAGCGCCGGATGCAGCAAACCACGGGTCACGGCCCGCGAAACCGTCGCCTGGCTCACGCCAAGGCGGGCTGCCACATCCCTCGAACTGATCAATCTGTGCAAGACGTTGTGCTGCGACTAACGAACCCATATCAAAAAGCAGTCGCGTTTTTGCATTCTTCTGAATCCGCCCGCTTGGAATCTCCCGAGCGGCGCAGTCGTTTCGTCGTTGAAAATGTGCATAGATCGACGGACGCGCCCTTAGAATCCGTGCCAAAATTTTCACTGCGGAACTGCGCAAAAGGCCTTCAGAAAGGGCAAGGAATCATATTTAGTTAGAACCTCACCCCCCGCAGCCAAGCTCGGAGCCGGTGTCGAGAAATCGCCCGGCCCGAGCCTTTTTTTAGGGGTTTTTCGCCCAGTCGGCGACGGCGTCCTTCCAGTGACGCAACGGGTGGTAGCGGATCGAAGCCAGGCAGCCGTTCGGCGGGCGGCGCGCCGGGGTTGGAAACGCCTCGGTGGTGATCGATTCCACCTGGGGCGGGAATCCCGATTCGGCCAGCGCCGCGCGGGCGAACTCGTCCCAGCCGGCGCAGCCATCCGCGACCCCGTGGACGACACCTGCGAATCTCTGGCCTGCCAGGTCGAGCGCGGCAGCGGCGAGGTCGCGGGCGTAGGTAGGGTTGACGGTCTGATCCGAGACCACGCGCAGCTTCTCCCCCGCCCGCGCACGCTCGACGATCCGCTCCGGGAAGCTCCGACCGGTGGTTCTGCCGAACACGGCGGCCGTGCGCACAACGAGCACGTGGGTACCCTCCTGGAGGGCGTTCTCTTCACCCGCCAGCTTCGAGCTGCCGTAGACCGAAAGCGGAGCCGGCTCGTCGGACTCGACGTACGGCTCGGCGCCCGCGCCGTCGAAGATGAAGTTCGTCGAGAAGTGCACGAACTGCGCGTCGTTCCGGCGGCACGCCGCCGCGACT
>DASZJK010000285.1:0-2136 GCA_035948155.1 Candidatus Dormiibacterota bacterium | reverse complement strand
CTCGGGCAGAAGACGCGCGAGCGCGCGGACCGCGGTCGATTTCCCCGTGCCCTTCTCGCCGCGGATCAGCACGCCGCCGATGGTCGGCACGATCGCGTTCAGGATCAGGGCCAGCTTCATCGAGTCCTGGCCAACGATCGCGGTGAACGGGTAGGAGTGCCGGTCGAGCGTGACGCTCACGCTCCGAGTTTAGGTAGCGAGCAGGCTCGCCAACTCCGGGTCGTGCCGGATACGGTCGAGGTCGGTGTCTTTGCGCGCGAGCGCAGCCAGGTCAGGCCTGGCCGCGAAGCTTTCGCGCAGCAGAGGAATAGCCTCCCGCGGCCTCCCGAGCCGGGCGTACGCGCACGCGAGGTTGTAGCGCGACTCGGCCAGCTGCTCCGGCTTGGTGAAGAAGTGGCCCTCCATCTCAGCGCTCCAGAGGGCGGCCTCAATGGCATGGTCCTCGTCGCCGATATCGAGGTACCAGGACCAGATGTGGGTGCCAGCGTGCCCCACCGCGCTCGGCACAGCCTCCCAGACCTGCGATTCCGCCTCGCGCGGATGCGGTTTGGCCAGGTCCTCCTCTGACGATGCCTCGATTGCCTTCCGCAAGGCCACCCAGGACTTCCGAGCGTCGGCCATGACGTCGTCGGCCGGACGATCGCGGACCTCGGCGTAGATGATGGCGTTCTGCACGCCGTCGTCGTCCGGGACGGTAGGCGGCAGCTCGCCTCCGGTCCGGACTGCCTCCAGGGTCTGCGCGCTTCGCCAGCGCCACCAGGACACGTGGGCGAGGTGATCTTTCGCGTTCCACCGACCGTCGGGGTTGGGCGGCATGTCGACGACGAGCGCTTCGAGCCCGGCCTCACGGGCACGGCCTTCGTCGATCGCGCGCAACAGTTTTTCCTTCACGAGGCCTGGGCCGGAACGAGCTCTTTGACCATGTCGCGCTCCTGGAGAAGCTCCTCCGTCGTCTTCCGGATGCGATCCCATGCGTCGTCGTCGTGCTTGAGGTCGGGGACCACCTCCCACCGCTCGCCGTCGGACCGTATAGGGAAGCCGAATTGCAGGCCCTCGGGCACGTTGTACTCGCCGTGGCTCATCACGGCGAGGGAGTGCCAGTCGCCCCACAGAGTCGGCGTCCGGATGCTGACCACCGAATCGATGACCGCGTTGGCGGCGGACGCCGCCGACGACGCGCCACGCGCCTCGATCACTGCTGCGCCGCGCTTTTGCACGATCTCGATGAACTTTCCTTTGAGCCAGCCGTGGTCATCGATGACGTCGAAGACGGGCAGCTGCGCGATGCGGGCGTTGCGTGCGTCGGGGTACTGAGTCGTGGAGTGGTTGCCCCAGACGGCCACGTTGGACACGGCCGCGACCGGGGCCTTCGCCTTCTTGGCGAGCTGAATGCGGGCGCGGTTCTCGTCGAGCCGCGTCATCGCAAACCACCGGTCGTCGGGAATCTCCGGCGCGTTCAGCCGCGCGATGTAGCAGTTTGTGTTGCACGGGTTGCCCACGACCAGGATGCGCACGTCGTTCGCGGCCTTCTTCGCGAGGGCCTGTCCCTGCGGGCCGAAGATCTTGCCGTTCACGGAGAGGAGGTCGCTGCGCTCCATGCCCTGCTTGCGCGGGACAGACCCCACGAGCAGCGCCCAGTTGGCGCCCTCGAAGGCCTCCTCGGCCTTGCTCGACAGTTCCATCCCGGCGAGGACCGGGAACGCGCAGTCGTCGAGCTCCATCGCGACGCCCTCGAGAGATTTCATCGCCGGCTCGATCTCGAGCATGCGCAGCACGATCGGTTGGTCCGGCCCGAGCAGGTCGCCCGCGGCGATCCGGAAAACAAGCGCGTAGCCAATCTGGCCGGCAGCCCCGGTGACGGTCACATGGACCGGCTGGCGAGATCCGTTGGTTACCACCTCGGCCATCCCCCCAAATGCTAGTTGTTCACCAACTTGTAACGGGCCGACGTGCGGTTGCCTGCGCCTAGCCACCACCGCATTTGGGTAGACCCAGGTCGAAGAAGTCCGCGATCGCGTGGTGAAACGTCGCGATCGTGGCAACCGTGGCGAGAACGACCGCCACCGCTATCGAGGCGACCCGCAGTCGGATCCGAAGCGTCACTGAAACCAAAACGCGTGCCGGCTCGAGCAGGTT
>DASZJK010000284.1:0-2650 GCA_035948155.1 Candidatus Dormiibacterota bacterium | reverse complement strand
GATCCGCCCGGTAGCGCATCAGTACGACGAGTCCGAGGAGTTCCCATGGCCGGTCGTCAAGAAGGCCGCCGAGGTCGGCCTTTACGGCACCGACTTCCTCCAGCAGACCTACGGCGACGGGACCGGCATCATGCCCGCGCTCGTGGCCGAGGAGCTGACCTGGGGCTGCGCCGGGATCGCGCTCGCCATCCAGGGCACTGGCCTGCCGGTGGCGGCGATCTTCTCCCAGGGCACCCCGGACCAGATCTCGACCTGGATCCCGGCCTGCTTTGGCACGCCGGACAAGCCGGCGCTCGGGGCCTTCGCCGTGACCGAACCCGACGCGGGCTCGGACGTGTCGTCGATGAAGACTCGCGCTGTGCGCAAGAACGGCAGCTGGATCCTCAACGGCCAGAAGGTCTTCATCACCAACGGCGGAATCGCCGACGTGCACGTCGTCGTCGCGGCGGTCGAGCCGGACCTCGGCACGCGCGGCCAGGCTTCGTTCGTCATCCCGCCCGGTACCAAGGGTCTGCGCATGGGCAAGAAGGAAAAGAAGATGGGCATCCGCGCCTCGCACACCGCTGAGGTGCTCCTGGAGGACTGCACCATCCCGATCGAGAACGTGCTCGGTGGCATGGAGAAGCTCGAGGCGAAGCTCGCGCGAGCGCGGGAGGGCAAGCACCAGCGCTCGTCGGTCGCGCTCAAGACCTTCGAGCTATCGCGCCCGATCGTCGGCGCACAGGCACTGGGCATCGCGCGCGCGGCCTTTGAGTTCGCGCTCCAGTACGCGAAGACGCGCAAGCAGTTCGGGCGGACGCTGATCGAGAACGAAGCTATCGCCTTCATGCTCGCCGACATGGCGACCGAGATCGAGGCGACCCGCGCGCTCATCTGGCGGGCGCTCTGGGAAGGCCGGAGCGGCGGCGAGTTCAAGAAGGCTGAGGGCTCGATGGCCAAGCTGAAGGCCGGAGAGGTTGCGGTCAAGGTCACCGAGCAGGCGATCCAGATCTGCGGCGGCTACGGCTACATCCGCGACTTCCCCGTCGAGAAGTGGCACCGCGACGCCAAGATCTACACCCTCTTCGAAGGCACGAGCGAGATCCAGCGCCTGGTCATCTCGCGCGCCCTGGCCGCCGACTAGATCGAATGGCGGTCCCAGCAGCGCAGCTGCGTAGGGACGCGCGGATCGAGCGGCGGCGCCGCCGCATCGTTGATGCGGCGCTCTCGCTCTTTGCCGAAAGCGGCTACAGCGTGACCTCGGTCGACGAGATCGTGACCCGCGCGCGAGTCTCCAAGTCGGCGTTCTACGAATTCTTCGAGTCGAAGGAGCATTGCGTCCGGGAGCTGCTCGCGCAGGAAGGCGGGGCGCTGATCCACGACGTGCTCGCCGACGCCGCCACCGGACACGACCACCACGCGCGCCTGCGCCTGGGCATCACTCGGTTCGTCCGCTCGTGCTTCGAGCGATCGCACGTGGCGCGGCTGTTGATCGTCGAGTCGGTCGGCCTGAGTCCCGGGGTCGAGGCTGTGCGCCACGAGCTGCAGGCGCAGTTCGCCGACGCGGTCGCGGAGGAGGTCCGCCACGCCATGAATCACGACGCGTTCTACGCGGACAAGGATCCTGTGGTGTTCGGGCGGGCGGTCGTCGGCGCGGTCAGCGACGCGGTCGGCTACTTCCTGACGCACCCGGGCGTCGACGCCGACTCGCTGGCCGAGAGCCTCTGCGGGATCTTCGCCCCCTAGAGTCTCAGGAGCTTCAGGGCCAGCAGGATCAGGGCGACCGCGATCAACGAAGCCCCGGCCACCTTCTCCGAGCGCTCGCGCAGCTCGGCGCCGATGCGATGACCGAATCGCATGCCGGCCTGGGCGAGCAGGAAGGCCTGTATCGCGATCCAGACCACAGCGATGGCGATCGGGATGGCGAGCAGGCCGGCGCCCAAGCCAACGGTCAGCTCGTCGACGCTGATGCTCAGCCCGAGGTCGATGACGGCCAGGCCGCGCGCCTGAGCCAGGAGCTTGAGGCGGCGCTCCTCGGCCTTGTCGTCCTGGCCAGGTCTCAGCAGCAGGGCGCCCGCGACCAGGAGGAAGAGGATTCCGCCGAAGCCTGCCCATGCGCCGAACACCTTTCCGATGGCCTGGCCGACGAGGATGCCGAGGATGGGCATTCCGGCCTCGAAGACCGTGAAGAGCAGGCTGACG
Source organism: Candidatus Dormiibacterota bacterium (assembly GCA_035948155.1). Classification (GTDB taxonomy): domain Bacteria; phylum Chloroflexota; class Dormibacteria; order Dormibacterales; family Dormibacteraceae; genus 40CM-4-65-16. The sequence goes on along the minus strand of DASZJK010000284.1, from coordinate 469 downwards.
CGGAGCCGATCCTTGTTCGTCAGCCCGACGACTCCCAGCGCGGCGCTGAGCGCGAAGGTGTCGAGGCCGAGGGGGAGGAGGAGCCCGGCTGTGATCAGCAGCTGGCGCATGGCGCGGTCAGCTTAACAAGGCGCCGGTTGCGCGCCGAACGCTCGTTCGCTATCATTGATGTACGAACATGCGTACGTTGGCGACCCAGGTCAAGCTCCGCCGGCTGGTCCGGACCTCCGCTGAGGCCTGGAACCGGCTGGCCTCGGATCCGCTCGAGATCGCTCGGGCGGGCTCTACCGTGGACCGGCTGCTGGAGCTGGCGACCGAGGTACGCGACGCCTGGGGCCACGAAGCCGCTGCGGGGCGTCTGGACGAGCCTCTGGAGCGCTACGTCCGCGAATCGCTGAAGTCGGCGGAGCTGGCGATCTCTGGCCTTCAGCAGGCCGGCGCCGACCTGGAGCTGCTGCGAGACGACTTC
>DASZJK010000283.1:0-3973 GCA_035948155.1 Candidatus Dormiibacterota bacterium | reverse complement strand
ACCGGGACCTTTCCGGGCGAGTTCGCCACCCCGGCCGCGCTCAACATCTACGCCGACGACGCCGCGGCCGCGCGCGACTTTCTGGCCCGGTGGCCCGGCACCGACCCGTCGAGAGTGGGCTTCCACGGCGGAAGCCAGGGCGGCTGGACGGTGCCGCTCGCGATCATGGGTCATGCCGGCGCGGCCTTCGCCGTCCTTGTTTCCGCTCCCGCCACGACGGTCGACCAGACCGACCTCTGGGCAAGCTTCACTGGCGGCGGCGCCAGCGCACCGACTGAATCGAATGATCAGATGCTCGCGGAGGTTCGCGGAGCAAGTGGAGGTTACGACCCGATGGCAGCGCTGCGCGCGATGACGGTGCCGGCGATCTGGGTGCTCGGCGCGAACGACCGGACGGTGCCGACGGCTGTATGTGTGGAGCTCCTGAACGCGATGCACAAGGCAAACTTCACGGTCCACCTCGTTCCGACCGGACACGGGCTGCAGGTAAATCCGACCGGCCTGCTCGCCGACGACAATCGCTCCGCCGCGCTGGCGCCTGACCTGGTGTCGACGCTGAAGGAATGGTTCGCAAGCCAGGTGAAGGCCGCATGAAGGTCGATATCACGACTGAGGCGGTCATCGAGCGTCCGAGAGCCGAAGTTTCGAGCTACGCGGGCGACCCGACCAACGCGCCCCGGTGGTACTCCAACATCGACTCGGTCACCTGGAAGTCACAACCGCCGATTCGGATTGGCTCGCGGATGGCCTTTGTCGCGCGGTTCCTCGGCAGGAGGCTCGAGTACACGTACGAGATCATCGAGCTCGTGCCGGGCGAGCGGCTCGTGATGCGGACCTCCGAGGGTCCGTTTGCGATGGAGACGACGTACGCATGGCAGGACGCTGGACCCGGCCGGACGAGGATGACGCTCCGCAACCGCGGCGAACCCCAGGGTTTTGCCGCGGTGACGGCGCCTGTGATGGCCGGCGCGATGCGCCGCGCCAACGTCAAAGATCTAGCGAGGCTGAAGCTGATCCTCGAGCGCCGCTGACCGTAAACGAAAGCGGGCTAGCATCCACTCATGCCGATGTCCTGCTCGGTCTGCGGCCATCCGCTGCCGGCCGGCGCCCGCTTCTGCCCCAACTGCGGCGCTGCCGTCGGGCCGCTCCTCGAGACCGAGGAGCGCAAGATGGTCACGGTCCTGTTCGCGGACCTCGTCGATTCCACGGGCCTGGCGCGCCGGCTCGACGCCGAGCGCACACGCGAGATCCTCAGCCGGTTCTTCGACGCCGCGACTGAGGAGCTGCAGGCCCTCCGCGGCCGCCCCGAAAAATTCATCGGCGACGCCGTGATGGCCGTCTTCGGGCTGCCGCAGGTGCACGAGGACGACGCGCTACGCGCCATTCATGCGGGCCTTGCGATCCGGGCGCGCGCGCGCCGCATCGGCCAGGAGATCGAGTCAGGCGGCCCGCTCGAAGTGCGCATGGGCGTCGAGTCGGGCGAGGCCGCCACCGGCATCGGACCCGCGGGCCAGCTCCTGGTCACTGGCCCGGTCGTCAACACTGCTGCGCGCCTGCAGACCGCAGCCCAGCCCGGGCAGCTGCTGGCCGGCCCGACGACGTACGCGCTGACGGCGGAAAAAGTCCTGTTCGGACGCAAGCGCCGCGTGCGGGCGAAAGGCTTCGACGTGACGCTCGAGGCGTTTCCCGTCGAGAGCATCACCGCGCGGTCTGCGCGCCGCACGATCCCATTCGTCGGACGGACCAACGAGCAGGCCATCCTGGGCGAGAGCCTCGGGCTCGCGAGCATGAGTGGAAAGCCGGTCCTCGTCACGATCACGGGCGAACCCGGCATCGGCAAGTCGCGCATCGCCGACGAGCTCGCGGCGGGTTTGAGCGCCGCCGTCCGCGTCCTGCGAGGGCACGCCCGCAGCTTCACCGACAGCGCCACGTTCTCACCGGCGGCCGCGATAGTGGCCGACCTCGCGGGCATCGCCGATGAGGATCCGCTGAACGTCGTCCGCATTAAGATCCGCGCGCTCGCGTTCGAGTGCTGCGACGCGGGCGAGGTCGATCGGACGACCGAGCGGCTGTCGCTGCTTTTTGGCGCCGGCGCGCGCGACGAGTCGACGTTCGTGCAGGACGTGCACGCGGGCTTCATCGAGCTCATCGACGGGCTGGCTCGCGACCACCCCGTCCTTCTCATCTTCGACGACGCGCACACGCTCCGCCCGGCGATGCTCGACCTCGTCGAGCGCGTTGGATCGCCGGGGAGGCGCGGGCCCCGACGTGCGTTGGTGCTCGCGCTGGCGCGCAAGGAGCTGCTCGAGGCCCGGCCCACATGGGGTGCGACCGCCGGCGGCACCGTGCTCATCCGGCTGGAGCCGCTGTCGCTCGAGGAATCGAGACGCCTGGCGCGTCACGCGTCCGGAGGTCGCGTCGACGAGCGCGAAGCCGGCGCCATCGCCAGGCGCGCGGGCGGCAATCCCTTCTTCATCATCGAGACGACCGGCATGCTTCTCCTCTCGGGCGACGGCGCGCCCGGCCGGACGAGGCTGCCGCCGACGGTCCAGGCGATCGTCGAGGCGCGGCTCGATGCGCTGCCGGCCCGGCTGCGTGAGCTCGCGCGACATGCGTCGGTGTTCATGTACGGCTTCGACCTCGACGAGCTGCAGGTGGTCGACCCTGCGGCCACCGATGCCGAGCTGCTGCAGCTCGAGGAGGCCGAGGTCGTCGTCCGGGACGAGCAGTCCACCACCGGCCACTGGCAGATCCGGCACGCCACGTTGAAAGAGGTCGCGTACGCGAGCCTGCCAAAACGGGAGCGGCTGCGCCTGCACCGCCTCGTCGCCCAGCGACTGCTCGTGGACGGGCATCGGTCCTGGGCCGCCGACCACCTCGAGCTCGCGGCCAAGGCTTCCCTGGACCTGGATCCCGACGACCGCGCCGCGCCCGAAGAAGCCGCCGAGGCGCTGTTGCTCGCGGGCGATCGCGCCCGGAGGCGCATGGAAAGCTCCTCCGCGGTCGACCGGTATCAGCGCTGTCTCGGCCTCGCCGGTCCGAGGTCGCGGTGGGCAGTGCGCGAGGCCCGCGCGCTCGCCGGCATGGGCGAGTCGCTCTACTGGCTCGGTGACTATCCGGCGGCGAAGGACGCCCTCGAGCAGGCGGTGGAGCTCGCCGAGGCCGAGGACGAATCATTCGCGCTCGCGCTCGCGCTGCGATTTCTCGGGGACATCGCGATCAACTACGAAGGCGATGTCGACAAAGCCGAGGGCCTCCTGCAGCGTTCACTTGCTGCGGCCGAGCGGCTCGGCGAATCGCGCGCGATCACGCGCAGCCTCCTGTTTGCGGGCTGGGTGCCGTGGACACGAGGAAAGTACGACGAGTCCGAGGCCATCTGGCGGCGCGCGCTCGAGACCGCCGAGGCCAACGACAGCTGGGCGCGCGTCCGCGCCCTCAACGCTCTGTCGATCAACCGCAGCGAGATGGACGACCACGAAGGCGCGCTGCGCCTGGTCGAGGACGCGCGAAAGCTGGCCGAAGCGTGCGGGGATCAGTTCAGCGTCGCGATGACAGCCGTCCAGAAGGCGCGCGTGTTCGTCGACCTCGGGAGGCGCGAGGAGGCGCTGCCCTGGTTCGACGAGGGGATTGCGATCTTCGCCGACCTCGGAGCGCGATGGGAGCAGGCGGACGCGACGGCCGCGCGCGGCATCGCCAGGCGAGAGCTCGGCCGCCTCGACGAAGCCGAGGAGGATCTGCAGTTCGCGGTTCGCGTCGCGGAGGAGCTTGGCGACCGCCAGCTACCGGTCTGGACGTGGCGGGCGCTCGCCCGCGTGTCAGAGCTGCGCGGCGATACCGCGGAAGCTGAGGAACGGCGCCACCGCTCCGACCAGGCGGAGTCGGTCGGGCCGCACTAGGCCCTGGTCAGCGCGAAGAAAACCGTGTCCAGCGCCGTCATCAGCAGCGCGACCGCCGTCACAAGCCTGACGGTATC
>DASZJK010000282.1:0-5748 GCA_035948155.1 Candidatus Dormiibacterota bacterium | reverse complement strand
CGACCTCGCGTCGGACGTCAACCTCGCCTGGCAGCTGCTCGAGTCCCTTTCCGACGCTGGATTGCCGTCCGCGGCGGTCAGCTTCGGCTCGAACGATCTGCCGACCGCGGTCGCGCCGATGGACTGGGGCGTGCTGATCCCGCTGTGGTTCATGGGCGGGCGGAAGGATCCGCCGGTGCCGGCCGTAGTCGTGGCACCGGCGCGCGAGCTGCCGGCGTCGGACCACATCACCGCGGGAGCAGCGATCGGTTCAGCCGCCGCCGCGTCGCGGCTTCGCGTCGCCTTCATCGCGAGCGCGGACCACGGGCATGCGCATCGGCCCGATGGCCCCTACGGGTTCCATCCGGACGCGGCGAAGTACGACGCGCTGATCACCGACCTCGTGCGCACGAACCGGCTCGAAGAGCTGGCCGACATCGACCCCGAATTCGTCGAGCGGGCCAAGGCCGACAGCTGGTGGCAGCTCCTGATGCTCCACGGCGCCACGGCCGGGTGGCGCGGAGAGCTCATCTCGTACGAGGCGCCGACGTACTTCGGGATGCTGACGGCGGCTTACACCCCGCCTAGCTGATCGACGCCACCTCGAGGCGGCTGGTCGCGGCAGCTTTGAGGAGCGGGTGAGCGTCCAGCGTCGGGTCTGAGGCGAGGATCAGCTCCGCCTCCTGGCGCACCTCGCTCAGCAGCTCGGGCTGCCGGAGCGATTCCATGGCGGCGTCGGTCATCCCGTGCTGGCGCGCGCCCAGCAGCTCGCCCATGCCGCGGATGCTCATGTCCTCCTCGGCGAGTTTGAACCCGTCGTGGATCTGCGCCACCAGCGCCAGGCGCACATTGATCGACTCCGAGTCATCGTCCGTCAGCAGGAGGCAGTGGCTGCGCGCGGCGCCTCGTCCGACTCGACCGCGGAACTGGTGGAGCTGCGCAAGCCCGAAACGCTCGGCGCCCTCGATCATCATCACGGTCGCGTTCGGCACGTCGACTCCCACCTCGACCACAGCCGTTGCGACCAGGACCTGGATCTCGCCCGCGACAAACCGCTGCATCACCACGTCCTTGTCTTTCAGGCGGCCGTGGATCAGCCCGAGGCGCAGGTCGGGAAATACCTCTCGCTGCAGGCGCTCGAACTCCGCCGTGGCCGAGCGCACCTCCAGCGTCTCCGACTCTTCGATGAGCGGGCAGATGATGAATGCCTGCCGACCCGAAGTGACTTCGCGACGTACAAGCTCGTAGGCCTCCTTGCGCTTTTCCGGTGGCATGACCTGCGTGTCGACCGGCGTCCGGCCCGGCGGCAGCTCGTCCATGACGGAGAGCGTCATCTCGCCGTACAGGGCGAGGGCGAGAGACCGCGGGATGGGCGTCGCCGTCATCGCCAGAAAGTGCGGACGGCCCTTGCCCTTCGCGCGCAGCTGCTCCCGCTGCCGGGTGCCGAAGCGGTGCTGCTCATCAACGATGGCCAGCCCCAGGCTGGCCAGCTCGATGTCGTCCTCTATGAGCGCGTGCGTGCCGACGACCAGGGCGCAGTGCCCTGACGCAGCTGACGTGAGGACGCGCCGTCGCTCGGGCGCGCTCTGGCCGCTCACCAGCAGCTCGACCCTCAGGTCGGGAAAGCTCTCCTCGAGGTAGGCGCGGAACCGGCCCAGGTGCTGGCGGGCGAGGATCTCCGTCGGCGCCATCACGACCGCCTGCATGCCTGCCGCATGGGCCATCGCGACGCACGCGGCCGCGACCGCTGTTTTGCCCGAACCCACATCGCCGTTGAGCAGTCGGTTCATGGGCACGTCGCGCTCCATGTCCCGGAACGCATCCCATGTGGCCTTGCGCTGCGCGTTCGTCAGCTCGAATCCGAGACCTTTCTTGAAGGCGTCGATCACCTCCTGCCGGTAGCGAATCGGCGTCGCCGGCTCGGCGGCGAAACGCGAGCGCATCAGCGCGAAGGCGGTCTGCAGCTCGAACAGCTCGGCGAACGCCATGCGCCGGCGGGCGCGCTCGTAATCGTCCTGGCTCTCCGGCCGGTGGCCCATGTGCACCGCGTCGGCGACGGCGACCAGGTGGTGACGTTCACGCACCTCGGCCGGAATCACATCCTCGAGCTGGTCGGCGAGGGGGAGTGCCGATTCGATCCAGCGCGCGACCCTCGTCGACTTGAGACCCTCGACCAGGTGGTACTTCGGCATGAGGCCGCCGACGCGGGAAGGCTGCACGTCCTCCCCGTCGCCGAGCTTCTCGTAGTGCGGGTTCTGCATCTCGGGCACGCCACCCCAGCCACGCTTCAACTGGCCGGCGAATGCGACGCGGTCGCCCTTGTGGAGATTCCGGATCACGTACGGGTTGTTGAACCAGGCGATGCGCATCGCGTGGCCACTGTCGTCGTGGACGGTCGCCTCGGTGAGGCGCACCTTCTTGTACTTCGTCGTCCTCGCCGCGACGCTCTTCACCGTGCCGACGATGGTGGCCTGCGCGTTTGGCTGCACCGATGCGATATCGGTCGGGCCCCCGTAGGTCTCCCAGCCAAACGGAAGCGCCAGCAGGAGGTCGCGAATCGTTTCAATGCCGAGCTTCGCCAGTCGTTTCGCGTTCACGGCACCGATGTCCGGAAGCTTGTCGACCGACGCATCGAGCGTGCGCGGTAGAACCAGGATTGCCATCTAGATTAGTTGGGTGCGTCGCAAACAGATCGAGGTCGCCGTGATTGGCCTTTTGATCATAGGGGTCGTCCTCTATGCGGGCACGGGCGTCGTTTACGCGGGCGCCCTCAGCTCGAGCGCCGAGCGCACGCTGAACACCGTCGTGTCACATCAGAATTCGCTCAACACATCCTTCAACGAGATCGACAGCGAGGCCAGCGCGTTGGGCGGCAGCGGGACTTTCAATCCGCAGCAGGCGGTCGCGCTCGTGGACAGGTCGGTGAGCAGCTCGCAGGTCGCGGCGTTGACGATCAAGCAGGACGACTCGTCTCTCGCCTCAGTCCAGGGCCAGCTCGATTCGAGCCGGTGGTTGACCCTCGTCGGGCGAAGCACCGTGGACCGAGAGTCGGGGCGCGTCGGACACGCGCGCAGTGCGCTTACGGCGGCACGGATGATCGCCGCGGACCAGGTTCTCGACGGTCATTTCTGGCACGCCCTCTATACGGCCCTCGGCGAGCTCGACACGCTCAACAACCAGGCCGGTTCCGCGGACTTCACGTCGGCGAAGTCGACGCTGGCCCAGATGCAGACGGATGTCGTGCAGGCGGTTCAGCAATCGACGGCTCCCGGCCTGCCGCCCGACCTTCACTCACTGATGGTCGACCTGCAGACATTCGTGAGCGATTTCGGCAAGCAGCTCGACGCCCAGATCGCCGGAGACGACGCGGCCGTCGCCCAGGATCAGTCGAGCCTTGACGGCGACCGCAGCAAGCTCGCGATGTACAACGTCGACAAGATCGGCAGCGACATCGACGCGTTCTACCGGCCGCTGATCGACCGGTTCAACTCGGAGATTGCCGCCGCGACTTCCTGACTCCTTGCCACGATCGCGGCGACGGGGGCTCGCCAGCCGCGGGTCAGCCCCACCGCGAGCACGATCGTCAGCGCTTCGGTCGCTTCGACCGCGGAACCGAGGAAGGCCGCGCCGAAGATGAAGACCTGCTGCCCCACCGTCCCTCTGAGATTAAATGAGTCCCGTGCGTCCCGGCCTCTTCCCCGACGACTCGATCGTCCGGCGGGTCAACCGCGAAAATGTGCTGCTGCTCGGCGGCGGCCGCGCGCTTCTGATGCAGCTGGCCCATCCGAAGGTGGCCGCCGGTGTGGACGAGCACTCCGACTTCCGCCAGCGGCCGCTGTACCGATTGCGGCGGACAGTGCGGCTGACGATGGCCATCGTCTTCGGCGACAGGGAGACCGCCCTAACGGCCGCGCGAAGCGTCAACCGCGTTCACGCGCGGGTCAAGGGTCGGGATTACCACGCCCTCGATCCCGACCTGCTGCTGTGGGTGCACGCGACCCTGGTCGACTCGGCTGTCGTGACGTACGAGACGTTCGTGCGCAGGCTTTCGGCGGCGCAGCGCGAAGAGTTCTATGAGCAGATGAACACCGCTGCCGAGCTGCTGGGCGTGCCGCGGTCGAAGTTTCCGCCGACGTTCGCGGACTTCCGCGAGTACGTCGACCTCATGATCGGGACGCAGCTCCAGGTCGGCCAGACGGCGCTCGAGCTGTCGCGGCTCGTCGTTCGGCCTCGCGTCCTTCGCCTGCCGGGCGCGGCGTTCGTGCCTCTGGAGTTGGTCACGACGGGATTGCTCCCTTCAGCCCTGCGCGAGCAGTACAGGCTCCCATGGGGCCGCGGACGCCGGCAGGTCTTTCGCCTCGTGACGCGCGCGCTCCCAAAGCTCGTCGCCGTGACACCGCCGCTCCTGCGCGTGTGGCCTCTGCCCGGCCACAACGTTCAGCTGTCCGCGGATTACTCGCTTACTGCTTGATGTACACGATCCCGAGCGCTTTCGGCCCTGTGTGGGTGCCGAGCACGCAGCCGATCTGACCGACAGTAACCTCACGCTCCGGAAAGTCTTTGCGCAGCGCGGCAGCGATCTGCTCGGCCTCGTCCTCAGCCTGGGCGTGCATCACGGCCATGTGCTCGACGGGCAGGTCGCCCTTGAAGTACTCGACCATTCGCGGGATCGCGCGCGAGCGCGTGCGCACCCGGTCCACAGGCTTGATCTCGGCGTTGGCGACGAGCAACAGCGGCTTGAGGTCGAGCATCGTGCCGATCATCGCCTGGGCGCGACTGAGCCGGCCACCCATCTCGAGATAGCGCAGCGTGTCCAGGAGCGCCAGCACGCGGGTCTTCGGCACGCGCCGCTCGACCTCAGCGGTCGCGGCTTCGAGACTGTCCGACTCAGCGGCGACGCGGCATAGAAACGCGACCGGCATCGACACCGTCTGGCTATCGATCACGTTGACCTTGAAACCTTCGACGGCCTGCGCTCCGACCCGCGCCGCCTCGGCTGTCGCGGACAGCTGCGCGCCGATGTGGATGGAGATACAACCGTCATGGTCTTCCGCCAGGCGACGGTAGACCTGGGCGAACTCACCCGGCGACGGCGCCGAGGTCGTCGGCAGCGTCGTCGAGGCGGCGAGGCGTTGGAAGAACTGCTCGTTGGTCATGTCGACGCCGTCGCGAAAAGTGTCCTTGCCGAAGAGCACCTTCAGGGGCACGACCTCGATGCCGTAGCGCTCGTGCCACTCCTGCGGCAGGTCGGCAGTCGAGTCGGTGACGACCGCGAACGTCCGCGTCATGCGGGGGTGAGCGCTACTCGACCGAGAGGATGAACGGGTAGTGGTGCTGTCCGCCCTGCTGAACCTCGACCTCGAGGCTCGGGTAGCTCGTGCGGATCTCAGACTCGAGCTGGGCCAGCTCCGCGTCGCTGGCCTGCTCGCCGCGGTAGACGGTGACCAGCTCATACGAATCGGGACCGAGCTTGCTCAGCGCCTTGTGCACGACCTCGGCGTAGCCGCCGCCGGCGAACTCCAGGCGGTCGTTGATGAGTCCGATGACGTCGCCCTTCCTCACGCGCAGACCGTTGCTCCTCGTGTCGCGGACGGCGTGCGTGACCTCGATCGTCTGCACACGCTCGGCTTCCGCCCTCATCGCTTTCAAGTTTTCATCGCCGGGACGCTCGGGCCGGAACGCGACTACGGCCGAGACTCCCTGCGGCACGCTGTGCGTCTCGACCACGTGCACCTTCTTCTTGGTCAGGCCGATCACCTGCTTGGCCGC
>DASZJK010000281.1:0-6669 GCA_035948155.1 Candidatus Dormiibacterota bacterium | reverse complement strand
AGCGAGCCACCGTCGTCAGGAGCTTGCGCGCTCAGTGCGCCGGCCCTCGCGGCCACGGAAAGGCCGAGGTCGGCGGCTCCGTAGCCGGAAATCGCAGCCGCTATCAGCACGACCAGGCCGTGGCTGACATAGCGATACTGTCGCAACGCTACCCCCTGGCTTTACTCCGACCGCCGCAGCGCGTCTGAGAGTCCGCGTCACCGTAACAAAGAAAGCGGTGGAGCGTCAAACGCAGCGGTCGTCGCTTTCGCGTAGCACCACCAATAGGAGGACGCGCGCGTGACGCCGGATGACGACGTCGGTGGCCCGCATCCGTTGTTCACGCATGCGTGGTGATGTGTCGTCGCGTGATTCAGCGCGCGTTTGATTAGACGATCGCATGCATTTTTGCGGGTGACGATTTTGTCGGAAGCATTGACAAGAGCGGTCGCATTCGTTTATGACAACACTTCGAGTGATGCGGCTCGTGGTTGCCGGCACAGACACGACGACCCAAGACGAGCGTGCGGAACTTATCCGTTGACTCATAAGGACCCACTCGACCATCGACATGCATCGGGTCCTAGTACGAAGAGAAGGAGGTAAGACCAAGATGGCTGCCAAGAAGAAGGCCGCGAAGAAGCCAGCCGCCAAGAAGAAAGCCGCGAAGAAGAAGTAAGAACTTCTTTCCGCGCTTTCTACATCGTCTGTCTAGACGCCGGGGTTCTGTGGCCCCGGCGTTTTCATGTCAGATTCTCTCGGTGACGGGATGAAGCTCTACGACGAGCTGGCCGATTGGTGGCCCGTGTTCTCAGACCAGGCTGAGTACCGCCGCGAGGCCTCTCACTTCATGCGCGTGCTGCGCAAATCGACCGGGCCCGCGCCGCGCACGCTGCTTGAGCTCGGTTCTGGTGGAGGAAGCAGCGCTTACTACCTGAAGTCGCGCTTCGAGATGACGCTTGTCGACATGTCGCCGCGCATGCTGAGGGTGAGCCGGCGTCTCAATCCCGAATGCGAGCACGTCAGGGGCGACATCCGCAGGGTTCGGCTCAGGCGGCATTTCGACGCGGTTTTCGTGCACGACGCGATCTGCCACATGACCACTGAGGCGCAATTGCTTGCCGCGATGCAGACGGCGTACGAGCACTGCCGACCGGGTGGTGTCGCGCTCTTTGTCCCGGACTTCGTGCGCGAGACCTTCGTCGCCGGCGTCGACCAGGGTGGGAGCGACTCGGAACGAGGGAGCGTCAGGTTCCTGCAGTGGGTGTTCGACCCGGATCCGGCCGACACGACGTACGTGGTCGACTTCGCGATCCTGATCCGCCACAGGAGGGGTCGGGCCCGGGTGGAGCACGATCGCCACGTCCTCGGCCTGTTCCCGCGCAGGCGGTGGCTGCGCTTGCTCCGGGATGTGGGATTCAAGGCGAGCGTGGTCACAGGTGGACGCTTGCGCGACGCGTTCCTGGGTCGTCGGCCTTCAGGAGGGTCGCGGCTTCCGTGACCAGAGGGATTCGTAGAGGTCCAGGGTCCTGGCGGCGATCGACGGCCAGCCGAAGCTCTGGACAGCTCGCCGGCGCCCCGCCTCGCCCATCGCGCTTGCTCGCTGGGGATCGTCGAGCAGCAACCTGATCTTCTGCGCAAGCGCCGTCGCGAACTCCTCCGGGTCGTTCGGATCGAAGTCGATGAGAAAGCCGGTCTCCCCGTCGACCACGATCTCGGGGATTCCGCCCACGCGAGACGCGACGACCGCCGTCTCGCACGCCATGGCCTCGAGGATGACGAGCCCGAACGGCTCGTAAACGGACGGACACACGAAAACGGACGCGTGCGAGTGAAGATGGATCAGGTCGTCGCGCGGAATGAACCGGTCTATCCAGACGAGGTTCCGACCCTGCGCGCGGACCCGCTCCACGAGACCGTCGACCTCGGCCGCGATCTCGGGTGTGTCGGGGCTGCTGGCCGCGATGACCACCTGGTGGGCTGCGTCCAGCTTCAGCACCGCGTTGAGGAGGTGCGGCAGACCCTTCTGTCTCGTGATGCGTCCGTTGAAGAAGGCGTATGGGCGGCCCCCATCGACCCCGTAGCGGGTCAGAGTCTCAGGTGACGGCTGCCGCCGGTAGATCTCGGGGTCGATCCCGTTGTGGATGACGTGGATGCGGGCCGGGTCGACGTTGGGATAGCAATCCATCACATCTCGGCGCACGCCCTGCGAAACGGCGATGACCGCGTCGGCGGCTTCGATCCCGGTGCGCTCGCAGAACAGGGACAGCGCGTATCCACCGCCGAGCTGCTCAGCCTTCCAGGGACGCAGCGGCTCGAGGCTGTGGATGGTCATGACGTGAGGTATCGACCACATGAGCTTGGCGAGGTGGCCACCCAGGTTGGCGTACCAGGTGTGGCTGTGTGCGAGGTCGGCTCCTTTGGCTGCGGCCGCCATGGCGAGGTCGATCGACATCGCCTGCACCGCGGCCGCCTCTGGCTTCGGCTCGGAGAGCTGGTCCCACGCGTTGAACGCGTGCACGTCCGCCTCCTCCCGCGGCGATCCCCAGCAGTAGACGGCAACCGCGAGCAGCCGCCGCAGCTCGCGGACCAGGTACTCGACGTGGGTCCCCGCCCCGCCGTAGACCTCGGGCGGGTACTCGCGTGTGAGCAGGGCGACCTTGCGGTCCTGGCTCAATCTCGCCATTCTCGAAGTCTGTCATGGTGTCCTCTCACCGCATGACCTTCGCCGAGCTGAGCACCTACCTCGACCGGTTGGAGGCGACGCGCAGCCGCAACGAGCTCGTGAAGACGCTGGCCGAGCTCTACACAAAAACGTCGCCCGACGAGATCCAGCCGGTCACCTACCTCATCCAGGGGCGCCTTGCTCCGTTCTTCGAACCAGTCGAGATTGGAATGGGCGAGAAGCTCGTGATCGCCGCGATCGCTCAGGCGGCCGACCGGCCGGCGCCGGAGGTGACGCAGCTGTTCAACACGCAAGGCGACCTCGGCCTGGTCGCCGAGAAACTTTCGACCGGGTCCGGCCACAAATCTCCGTCGATCACCGTGGTCCACTCGAGGCTGATGGCGATCGCGGCGTCCTCCGGGGTGGGATCGGTCGAGAAAAAGCGGTCCCTGTTTGCCTCGCTGCTCCGTGAGCTCGATCCGCGGTCGGCCAAGCACCTGGTGCGGATGGCGCTCGGCCGCTTGCGGCTTGGGATCGGGGACCCGACGGTGCTCGAGGCGCTCTCCTTCGCGAAGAAGGGCGACCGGTCCCTGCGCCCAGCCCTGGAGGCTGCCTACAACCGAACATCGGACCTCGGCCTGATCGCCAGGACGTTCTGGACCGAGGGCGAGAAAGGCATCGCGGCTCTGAAGGTCACGGTTGGCCGGCCGATCCGGCCGCAGCTCGCCGAGCGGCTGCCAAACCCTGAAGCCGTCATCAAGAAGCTGGGCAGCGTGGCCGTGCAGCCCAAGTACGACGGAATTCGGGTGCAGATCCACAAGAACGGCTCGAAGGTTCGCGTGTTCTCGCGCAACCTCGAGGATTTCAGCGCGATGTTCGTCGAGCTGGTGGCGGCGGCCAAGAAGCTCGGGGACCGCACCCTCATCCTCGACGGCGAGGCGATCGGCTACAACCCGGAATCGGAGGAGTACGTGATGTTCCAGCAGACGGCGTCGCGTCGCCGCCAGCATGGGGTCGAGGAGGCCGCCGCCAGCCTGCCTCTCGTCGCTTTTGTCTTCGACGTCCTCTATCGCAATGGAAAAGACCTGACGCCGCTGGCTTACGGGGCGAGATACGCGCTGCTGAAAGACGTCCTGGGCGAGTCGATGGTGCTCACGCCGGCACCCCTGACCACGACGGATTCAGCCGACGAGCTGACCAGGACGTTGCTCGACAACATCAGCAAAGGGCTGGAAGGGGTCGTGGTCAAGCGATTGGATTCGCCGTACCAGGCTGGAGCTCGCAACTTCAACTGGGTCAAGCTGAAGCGGACGTCGAGCGGCCAGCTGAACGACACGGTCGACCTGGTGCTCCTGGGCTACTACTTCGGCAAGGGAAAGAGGACGGAGTTCGGTCTTGGTGCGCTGCTCGCGGGCGTGTACGACTCGGCGCATGATCGATTCGACACCATCACCAAGATCGGCACCGGCCTGTCCGACGCCGGATGGCGCGAGATCCATGCCCGCGCGGACAAGCTGCAGGTGAAGGCGAAGCCCGCCCGCGTCCGGTCACTCCTGACGCCTGACGTATGGCTGAAGCCGGAGGTCGTGGTCGAGGTGCTCGCCGACGAGATCACCCCCGGCACCAACCACACGGCCGGCAAGGTGGGCGACGGACCTGGATATGCGTTGCGCTTCCCTCGCATCGTCTCGTTTCGTGGGGCCGACAAGCGACCAGAGGACGCGACGACGGTGAAGGAGATCGTCGAAATGTTCCGGCAGCAGGGAAAGCGCGCGGTCCCGACCTAGCCGGCGTCACCCTCAGGAATTGGAATCACACGAGGGCATGCGAGAAGGCGCGCTGGGGAGGGGTCAAAGACCGTATGTCTTCCAGCTGGTGGCGTATCCACCGCGCAACGTCGTTGGCCGCGACGACCTGGTTGATGGCGATCGATCGTTCGCTTCGCTCCGCCTGGCTCATCTGAAGCGCGCGGTGCAGTGCCTTCGCCGTGACCTCGACGTCGAATGGATTCACGCTCAGCGCATGAGCGCCCAGCTCCTCGTGCGCGCCCGCTGACTCGGAGAGGACAAGAACCCCTGCCTGCCGGTTCACCACAGGACCCTCTTTGGCAACCAGGTTCATGCCATCGAGTATCGGATTCACCAGCAGCACGTCGTAGGACCTGTAGGCCGCGACCGCGCGATGGATGTCTTCTCCCAGGTCGAGGCGGGTCGGCAGCCATGCATCGGTGCCGAATCGTGCGTTGATGCGTTCCACCGTCGCGCGGACGAGCTCCAGGTATTGCCTGTAGGCGTCGACGTCCTGCCGCGACGGCTGGAGAAACGCCCACATGCCGACCCGCCCGTGGTGTTCGGGATGGTCCTCCAGAAGGCGCTCGTATGCGAGGAATCCCCTGACGAGGTTCTTCGCGGGGTCCGTCCGGTCAACGCGGACGATGAGCTTCTCGGGTCGCCAACCCTCGATCTCCGCGCTGATGTCGTCGACCCTCTCCGATTCCCCCAGCTGCTTCAACGCGGAGACGTCGATCGAGACCGGATAGGCGCGAATCCAGACAAGCCGGCCGCCGTACAGGACGACCGATTCAGCCTCGACGACCCGCAAGCCCATCAGCTCCGCACAGCAACCCAGGAAGTTGTGGACGTCGAGGCTGGTCTGGAGGCCCACGATGTCGTTGGCCAGAAGACCCCTGAAGATGGGTTCGCGCATCGCGGCAGGGAGGACCTTGAAGTACCGCGGCTCCGGCCAGGGGACGTGGACGAAGTGCTGCATCACGGCGTCAGGCAGCGCGGCGCGGATGTGCTCGGGGGCGAGGTACAGCTGGTAGTCCTGCGTCAGGAAAAGCGGGCGGTGGGGTAGGTCGCGGGCCACCGATACCGCACGGTCGGCGACGCTTGCATTGACCCTGGCGTAGCCGTCGAACCAGGCCCGATACGTGGCTTTGTCGACGACCGGCTCCGTCGCGATGTTCCACAGGTAGTGGTGCGCAAACCACAGCAGCGGGTTGCTGACGACGGCGTAATGCAGGCGGTAGGCTTCCTCGTCGGTCGGCGCGAAGAAGATCGGGAACGAGTCGTCGGACCCTGCCTCTGAGCTGATGGGGGTGCCCCGATTGGCGATCTCCCGCTCGGCGTCCGTCCGCGCCGCCGCCACCCATGATCCCCGTACCCCGGTCGCGAGCGAGGTGAGGGCTTTGACCAATCCCCCCGCCCCCGGCACGAAACGTCCGCCGAGGGTCGGCTCGATTGGCGCCCGGTTGCTCAGGATGATCGGCGAGAACTGGCCGAGCAGGCGGGCCGAGTCGCGGGCAATTTTCTGAAGCGGAGCGGTCTCCGCCGTGGACCTCATCCCGGATGACCGTTGGCCGCGCTCACGCGCGCCGCTTCCGGGCGTGCGGCGGACCTGATCCTCAGCATCACGACCGGCGAGTCGAGGTGACGCAGCATGCGGTCGAGGTCTCTCCCGATGAGCATGTTCGGCTTCGATGGATCGAGGCGCGAGCCCATCATGACCAGGTCGTGGCCCGCCGCCTCCTCGAGGATGCCTCGGGCGACGGTGTCGCGTCGGCGGACCGTGACGATGGTCGCGGGCCGGCCAAGCTCATCGACTATCTCCTCGAAGCTGTTCCATTCGCGGCGTGATCGATCTGGATGCTGCGAATCCGTCTGGAGGTGGAGAAGGGTGAGCACGCTGCCAAACACATCGGCCACAGCGGCCGCGGTGTACGCAACCGCGCGCGCGCCCGGTCCCCCGCGAATCGAGGCCAGGATCGATCGAGGAGCGATGACCTTGTTCTGCGCCCGCGGACTGGACCGTACAAACAGAAGGTCCGTCGTGCCATCACTCAAGAGCTGGCGGGTCAGGTCGGTCAGTCCGTGACGGCGAGGGCTCGTCGTCGTGGGCCACTCCAGCACGAGAATCGTCGTGCCGTATTCAGCGATGGCGTCGCGAACGCTGCTCGCCACGTTGGCGGTCATCCGCAGGCTCAGGCCCATCCGGTGACGGACGTCGTTGGAGTATTCCTGGCC
>DASZJK010000280.1:0-6907 GCA_035948155.1 Candidatus Dormiibacterota bacterium | reverse complement strand
TCTTGTCGCGAAGGCGATCGATGAGGGTCTTGACGATCGGCCGTCCCGCCTCCTCACGAATCCCAAGGGCCTCCGCCACCGCCTGGGGCACCAGCTCTGGCTCGCGAACCGCTGCCAGCTCGATGAACCAGACGCCATCCGCGAAGCGCTCGATGTTCTCAGCGGCGGCCTGCAGCGCGAGCCGCGTCTTGCCTGTGCCGCCTGGGCCGACGAGCGTGAGCATGCGGTGCGGCTTCAACCGCTCGGCGATCTCCTTCAGCTCGGCTTCGCGTCCGATGAATCCAGTCGGGCTGATCGGGAGGTTGTGCCGCTGCGGGTCCATCGAC
This sequence comes from Candidatus Dormiibacterota bacterium, assembly GCA_035948155.1. GTDB lineage: Bacteria > Chloroflexota > Dormibacteria > Dormibacterales > Dormibacteraceae > 40CM-4-65-16. Next base: position 6,581 of record DASZJK010000280.1, on the reverse strand, counting down.
CTCAGCGGCGGAAAGTCCGATCGCAGTCCCGGCGCGGTCAGCTGGAAGATGCGCTCTGCCCGTTCCAGGTCGCGGAGGCGATGCGAACCCAGGTCGCGCAGTGCGGCGCCTTCACGGAGCGAGTCGACGACCAGGTCGTGCGCGGCCTGCGTCAGCAACACCTGGTCGCCGTGGCCTGTGGCCAGGACGCGCGCGCAGCGATAGACGGCCGGGCCGAAGTAATGCCCGGCACGAAGCTCCGCCTCTCCGCTGTGGATGGCGACGCGCAGGTGGAGGTCGGCGCCGGCGGGCCACTGCTGCGCCGTGAGCTCCTTCTGCGCTTCGAGCGCGCACGCCAGCGCATCCGTCGCGCGCGCGAAGACTGCGAGGATGCTATCGCCCTCGCGTCCAGACTCGACCTGCACGCCGGCGTGGGTGCTGATCGCAGCCCCCAGAACGGCGTCGTGGATGCCCATCGCCTCGCGCATCTCGTCCGGACTCCGGTCCCAGCGGCGGGTCGAGCCTTCAATGTCCGTGATCAGGAAGGTCGTTGTCCCCGACGGTAGGGTCGATGGTGCCGCGGGGGCGGCCGCCAGCCCCGTCTCCTGCTGCAGGATCCGCTTCAGCAGGTCCTGCAGCTCCGGCCCAGGCTCCATCCCGAGCTCGTCGACCAGCCTCTCGCGCGTCTTCTGATATATGTCAGACGCCTCGGCCTGGCGGCCGGAGCGATACAGGGCGAGCATCAGCTGGCCGCACAGCCGCTCGCGGAGCGGGTGCTCTTCGACCAGGCCATGCAGCTCGCCGATCAGCTGGGCGTGATGGCCGAGCGCGAGCTCAGCGTCGATCCTCTCCTCACGCGCGTAGAGGCTGAGCTCGTTCAAGCGGGCCGACTCGGCGATCGCAAACGATTCGCCCGCGAAATCGGCGAGCGCCGGACCCCTCCACATGCCGAGCGCGCGCGTGAGCTGGGCTGCAGCTTCGGCAGGCTGGGCCGACCTTGCGCCGTCGACCAGGGTCGCGAACTGGTTCACGTCGATGTCAGAAGGCGAGACCTGCAGGAGGTATCCCGCGGGTTTGCGGACCAGCAACTTGTACGGAGCGCCTTCGGGCTCGAGAACGCGTCGCAGCTGCGAGACGTAGACCTCGATGACATGGTCGGCCGTCGAAGGCGGTTCGTCTCCCCACAGCAGCTCCGCAAGTCGCTCCCGGCTCACGACGTGGTTGGCGTGGAGCATGAGGATCGCGAGGAGCGCGCGCTGCTTGGCGCCCCCGAGGGGGAGTGTCTCCTCACCGCGCCGGACCTCGAGCGGGCCCAGCATCCTGAATTCCATGGCGCCCGCGGCCATTGTGGGCGCCCCGTGGAGCTTGAGCAACTCTAGGGGGTTCCTTGAGCGGCCTCCTCGAACCTGCGGTCAAACACTCCAAGGAGGATCGAGATGGCCATTTTCAAGGACGACCCGACCGGTTTCGAGATGCCCACAGCGCGCGAGGTCGAGCTTGACCTAGCGCTCGCCAGCCCAAGCTGGCAATCCCTGCTCACGCCCTGGTTCCAGCCCTGGGCTTCGGCCGTAGGCAAGCACGCCGTCGTGATCGGTGCGGGCATCGCCGGCCTGATGGCGGCGGACGTCCTGGCCGGCCGCTTCGACCGCGTGACGATCGTCGACCGCGACACGCTCCCCGCCGAGCCAAGGTTTCGTGACGGAGTGCCCCAATCCCGTCACCTGCACGGGCTTCTGCGCGGCGGCCTCGATGTCATGGAGCGGCTCTATCCCGGGCTCGAGTCGGAGCTGGTCGCCGCCGGAGGAGTCCGCCTGTCGGGCGCTGACTTCCTCCGGCTCAGCGCAGCGGGATGGAGCCAGCGCTTCGACGGCCCGGCGCTCGTCGCCGCGAGCCGCGAGCTGATCGAGTGGACGGTCCGCCGCCGCACACTCGCACGCGCGAACGTGCACGTGCTCGACGGATACGAGGCCGTCGGTTTGATCACCTCGACCGACGGCGGCGATGTGGTTGGGGTCCAGCTCCGCGGCCGCCGGACCTTTGCGATCACCCCCCTTTACGCCGACCTCGTGATCGACGCGAGCGGTCGAAATTCGAAGGCGCCCGATTGGCTGGAAGCGATCCGCTACGGCAGGCCGAAGGAAACGGTGATCAACTCGTTCCTCGGTTACGCGAGCTGCGTCCTCGGCATCCCGGAACGCTTCACAGCGGACTGGAAGATCGTGATGATCGGAGACAAGCCGCCGGCGATGCCGCGTGTGGGTGTGCTCGCGCCGATCGAAGGCAACCGGTGGATGGTCACGCTGGGCGGCTACGCGCGCGACTATCCGCCCATCGACCGTGAAGGCTTCCTGGAGTTCGCCCGAAGCTTGCGCAGCGACCTGATCTACCGATCGATCCGGGACGCGGAGCAGCTCTCTCGGATCAGCGGCTTTCGCGCGACGACCAACCGCCGCCGTCACTTCGAGCAGATGCCGCGGTGGCCGGAACGGTTTGTCGTCGTCGGCGATGGCGCGTGCGCGTTCAACCCCATCTATGGGCAGGGCATGAGCGTGGCCGCGAAGACAGCGGCGTCGCTGCGGCTCGCGCTCGAAGACAGCGACCGCGCTGGATTTGCGCGACGCATGCAGCGCTCTGTGTCGACGGCGGCGACCGCGGCATGGATGATCGCCACCGGCGCCGACGTGCGCTATCCCACCACCGAAGGCAGGCAGCCCGGCGCCGCGGACAGGGTGATCCGGGGCTACCTCGATCGCGTGATCGAGGTGTCGATGCAGGATGCGGTCGTCAACGAAGCCTTCCGCCGCGTCGTCAACCTGATCGATGCGCCTGGGGCGCTTTTCCGGCCGGCGGTTGCGTGGCGAACGCTCACCGGGAGCCGCAAGCCGATCCTCGAGCCGCCGTCCACCCGCTCCCATGCCGTCCTGCGCCCGGCCCGCGCCTGAACCCGAATCTCCCCTACCCCAGTCGGCGCTCCAGGTCTCCCTGGGGCGCCGACCTACAAAGATGACGAAAGCGGCGCCCCAGCGCTTAAATAGAAGCCTGACCCCGATGGCACCTCTCGAAGAGCGCGACCTTCGAAGCCTCGAGCGGCGGAGCATGTACACGATCTTCAAGCCGCTCGACGAGGACGAGAGAATCTCGCGCAAGCTGGTCGCCGAAGACGAGCTGATGCCGACCAACGCCGGCAAGCTCGCGGTGTGGGGCTTCTTGCGCCGCGCTCGCCGGCGGCGCAAGGCGAACGGGGCCGAGTACTGGGTCCCGGCGATGTTCATGTTCGTCAGACGCTTCGGCTAGAGACGGCCCTCAGCCCGTCGTCGCGGTGGCCTCCTGTACGCGGGTGCTCCGCGCGAACGGCAGGTACAGAAGGTTGAACACGACGATCGCGGCGATCGTCAGCGTGACGATGTACCAGGGCCACGGACCCATGTAGTCGAGGGCCGTCTTCGTTGGCGGCAGGTCGCGCAGGAAAAGGTAGTTGCCGCCGGTGATGTAGTCGACGATCCCGACCGCGGCCGCGTAGATCGCGGTGGCCATCGTGACCCTCATCACCGCCCGTCGCGCGGGACGCATGCCCAGCGCGATGACGAGGTAGAAAGCGCCAAGAACGAGCAGCCCGTGCTGCGCGTAGTACTGGAAGTACACGGGGTCAGGAAAGTGGCCGGGGATGCTGGGGGAGAACAGGCCTGGCATCGTGCCACCGAGGCCCCAGAAGTAGCTCATCTCGAACGCGAACCGAAGCCGCCACCAGAGCGAAACCGCGACGAGGAAGCATCCTGCCTCGCAAAGGTGCAGCGGCAGGCTCCACTGCACCGTCCAGCTGCCGTTGGCGATGTTGATGACCCACCAACCGACCTCGGCCAGGACGACAGAGACCGCGATCACCCGCGCGCCATGGTCCACCCAGCGGCCGGGCCAGAGGCGGCTCGCCGACAGGATCGCGGCGATGCCGAGGGCGATGACCAGCACCGGTAGCACATGTTCCGCGGGCGACATGCGGGGGAAATTTTCGCTGATTCCTGCGCGGAGGGGACCCCTTAGTTGTACCGGGCCGCGACCTTCATCGGCATCTCTCCCGCCGGCCGGAGCGTGAGGGAGGGAGCGGGCTTCACCTCGCCCAACGAGGAGAGCCTGAACCGCGGCAGGATCGTCGCGATCGCGATCGTCGCCTCCATGGTCGCGTAGGAGCTGCCGACGCACCGCCGTGGACCGCTGCTGAACGGGAAGTACGCGAATCGAGGCAGGTCGGAGGCAAACCCGTTTTCCCAACGCTCGGGAGTGAAGCGGTCCGGATCCTCGAAGTAGGCGGGGTCGCGGTGGATCGCCCACGGGCTCATCAGGACGGTCGTCCCGGCCGCCACCTGGTGGTCGCCGACGGTGGTGTCGCGCAGCGCCCGCCGGCCGAATGCGTACGCGGGCGGATACAGGCGCAGAACTTCCTTCAACACGGCCTGCGTGTACGGAAGCCGCTCGACCAGAGCCGCGGGCGAATCGTCCGGTTGAAGATTCGCGGCCGCGAGCTCGGCGAGCATCCTGCCCTCGACGTCGCGCCGCTCCGACAGCACGTACCAGGTCCAGGAGAGAAGGCACGCGGTGGTCTCGTGGCCGGCGAAGAACACCGCGATGCATGCGTCGCGCACCTCTCGGTCGCTCATCGGCTGACCGCTCTCGTCCTGCGCTGCGACCAGCATCGACAGCAGGTCCTGCTGCGGCTCCCGCCGCCGCTCCGCGATCGCGCGGTAGGCGATGTCATCGAGCTCGCGCATGGCTTTGAACAGGCGCAGGGTGCGAACGCTCGGCACCGGGAAGCGAAAGCGGACCGGGCTCGCGATCCGGCGGTTGAACTCGTCCATCACCGTGGCGACAAGGTTCTCGGCCACGCCGACCGCCTTGCGGAAGTCGATTCCGAACAAGGTTCGGGTCACGATCTGAAGCGTCATTCGCATCATCTCGGAGTGGATGTCGCGCGACTGTCCCGGCACCCACGCAGCGCAAGCTCGACGCGCCTCCTCGGCCATCACGGCCGCGTACGTGTCGAGGCGCTCGCGGTGGAAGGCGGGCAGCACGAGCTTGCGCTGGTGGAGCCAGCTGTCGCTGTCGGCAAGGAGCATGCTGCCGGCGAGCAGCGGGTGCATCAGCGACGTCAGGTACGCCTTGCTGAAGTCTGCGCGGTGGGCGACGAGGACGTCGTTCACCAGCTCAGGCCGGCTGACAACCATCACGTCCTCCACGGCAAAGCGGAACCGCATGGCGTCGGCGGTCTCGGCGCAGCGGCGGAAGAATGCAAGCCTGTCGTGCTGAAATTCCACGAACGCCGCCGGTGATGGCGACGGCCGGCGAAGGGCGAGCTGCACCGCGATGATCGTAGCTGGCTTCAGACTGGCGCCGTGAGAGGCTTCCTGGTCGGGCTCGTCCTGCTGACCGCCCTCGCCGCCAGCGTCCTCGCCCTCCGACCGGGTGGCTTCCGCCGCCAGCTCCGACTTGTGGCTCGCCGATTCCGCATCGTGCTGGCCCTGGGCGGCGCCTACGTTTTCGGGTCGCTGGTGATCAGGCTCCTGTTCACCAGCGGACCCGTCAACGAGTGGGGACCCGTCGCGCTTGCGCTGATCCTCGCCGTCGTTTTCGTATTCGTCGGGGGCGACCCCGCGCCCTAGCGCGCCCGGTCGCCTGCTTCCTGGGTCTCCTTCGCGGGCGCCGGCTCGTCGGCGGCTTCGAGGATCTCGCCCTCGATGTTGATCTGGATGTCGTTGCTCACGACGAACTTGCCGTCGAGCATCGCGTCGAAGTTCATGCCGAATTCCTTGCGGTTGATCTTCGTCTGCGCCGCATAGCCGATGCGGTGACCCATCATCGGGTCGTTGAACTCGCCGTACTTGACGACCTCGAGGGTCACGGGCTTCGTGGTCGCCTTGATCGTGAGGTCGCCGGTGACCTTGTAGCGGTCGCCGCCAACGTGCTCGACCTTCGTGCTCTTGAAGCTCATGGTCGGGTACTTCGCTATCTCGAGGAAGTTGGACGACCGCAGGTCGTTGTCGCGCTGCTCGTTGTGCGTGCGAATGCTGGCGGTGTTGATGACGGCCTCGACGCGGGACCGGCCCGGCTCGTCGGGGTAGATGTCACCAGACGCGGTGACTTCGTTGAAGTGCCCTCGGACGGTCATCATGCCGAGGTGCTTGGCTGAGAACTCGACCTGAGTATGCATTGGATCGAACTTCCAGGTCCCCATACAGCTACGCCTCCTTGAAAGGGATTACTGCCCACAGCCAACCACGTGGGTACTCCATTTATTTCACCACGAATCGATTTGGGCCCTGGGAGCCGTAGACTTCAGCGCCAATGAACGACGAGTTCGTCCCCGGTCTGCGCTATCGCTCCCGCGCCCATGAGCTCTGGGCCCTGCTCGTGGAGTCCTACAGCGGTTGGGAGGACCGGATGAACCGTGCGTCAGAGGCGGCCGGACTTTCGCCTGTTTCGGCCTGGGCCCTGATCCAGCTCGATCCAGAGCACGCGATCTCCCAGAAGGAGCTTGCGGAACGGCTGCACTGCAACCCTTCGACCGTGGTGGACCCTACCGATCGCCTCGAGGAGCGCGGGCTGGCTGTCCG
>DASZJK010000279.1:0-4963 GCA_035948155.1 Candidatus Dormiibacterota bacterium | reverse complement strand
GGCTGCATCACGCTTGCTATCACCAACGCAACCGATTCCAGGCTCGCTCGCGCGGCGGAGCTCGTCCTTCCCATGGAAGCAGGTCCGGAGCTCAGCGTCCCCGCCTCGAAGACCTACACCGCGAGCCTGCTGGCGATGGCCCTGATCTCGCAGGCGATCGATCCCGACCCCGATTTCGAGGCTGCTCTAGCCACCGTTCCCGCGGCGATCGCGCGGACCCTCGAACGTGACGATGAGCTGTCGGTCATGGTGCCGTCCCTGCTCGGCCCGCGCGCGGTCGTGCTCGGGCGCGGGTTCAACTTCGCGACCGCCGAAGAGATCGCGTTGAAGCTCAGCGAGACGAGCTATGTCCTCGCCCGCGCGTGGTCGGTCGCCGACTTCGAGCACGGTCCCATCGCGATCATGGAGGCGGGCCTGCCCGTGCTCATCGTGGACGGCGGAGGCATGGTGGCCTCAGACCTCGAGTCGGTCCGCTCCCGACTCGAGGCAAAGGGCTGTTCGGTGCTCCACCTGTTCGACGTCTCGGGCCTACCCGAGGAGCTGACGCCGATCCCGCTCGCGGTGCTAGGCCAGCTGCTCGCCCACCAGGTCGCGCTCGCGCGTGGCTTCGACCCAGACAAGCCCCGGGCGATTCAGAAAGTCACGCGGACCTGGTAACCGCGGCCGCCGTCGTCGCCAGCGGCACGGTGAAACGAAACTCCGAGCCCTTGCCGACGGCGCTGTCGACCGCGACGCGTCCGCCGTGCATCTCGACGATCTGGCGCGTGATCGCAAGGCCAAGGCCGGTGCCGATGATCTTGCCCGCGTGCTTGTCCTCGTACCGCTCGTAGCGTCCGAACAGGCGACTGATGAACTCGGGCGGGATCCCGTTGCCGTGGTCGATCACCGACACCTCGGCGCACCCGCCGTTGACGCGCGTGCAGACGCGGATCTCGCCCCCCTTGGGCGAGTACTTGATCGCGTTGCTCAGAAGGTTGGTCAGCACCTGGGTCAGCCGGTCCTGGTCGCCCAGCACAAGCGGCAGTCCGCTTTGCAGCTCCGTCGCGAACGTGTGCTGCCTGGTCGTGACCGATGCGTGCTCGACGGCATCCTTGACCAGGTCGTTGATGTCGAGCTGCCTCAGGTCGAGCTTGAACTTCCCGGCTTCGAGGCGGTCGAAGTCCAGCATCTCGGTGATCATGCGGCTGAGTCGCTGCGAGTCGTCGTAGATCTCGCCGGCGAGCGTCTTCATCTCGCTCGCCTCCATCTCCTGGTCGCGGATGAGCTCGCTGAACCCCTGGATGCCGACCAGCGCGGTGCGGAACTCGTGGCTCACCATCGATATGAACTCGCTCTTCAACCGGTTGAGCTTCTCGAGCTGCGCGAGGTTCGCGGCCGAGAGCTCCTCGGACTCGCGCTTGGCCGTGACGTCTTCGAACGTGGCCATGAAGTAGTCGATCGATCCGTCCGCCTTGCGGATCGGCGTGGCGCTCCAGTGCACCCAGAACTGGCTGCTATCCGCGCGCCTTGCCTGGCAATCGGACTCGTACGTGTCAGCCGTCCCGTCACCGTTTGCTGCAAACGACCTGAAAACCCGCGAGACGTAGTCCTCAGGGAGGAACGTGTCGGTGACCGAGCCGATCAGGACCGGCAGCGGCGCGTAGAGCATCGACGCGAGCCGGGGATTGGCATCGGTGATCCGCCTCTCGACGGAGATGGACGCGACGCCCTGCGGCGCATGGTCGATGACGCTGTTGAGCATCGCCTCGCGTTCCTGCAGCCTGGCCTGGACACGCTTGCCCTGGAGCAGGAGGTTGCGTGCCTCCGACCGCGAAAGGAGGTGGCTGCCGAGAAGGATCGCCGCGAGGCCGCCCGCGGCCGCGGCCGCGTAGCCGGTCATCGGCTGGTGCCGGACCGAGATCACGATCGCCGTTAGCGCCACTGCGCCGACTCCGATGTAGGGGATGAGGTCGGGCCAGAGGGGCATGTCCTCCTCTTCGGCGGGCACCTCCTGCTGCGGCCACAGCGGAGCGAGCGCGACAAGGGCGAAGCCGTACATCGACCCCGACCCGAACACCTCCTGAAGGCCGCCGAGCTGCCCGGTTGCCGCGATCACGACCGCCGCGCAATCCGCTACGGCGATCGCCGTCAGCCCACCCAGCACGAGCAGAACGGGAGGCCGGGTGCCGTCCTGGCTGCGCCGCAGGGTCAACGAAACCACGGTCAGGACCACGAAATCGAGCGCAAGCGACGCCAGACCGATCCAGGCTTCCGCTGGGGAACCCGACCGGGCGAACAGCTCGGGCAAAGACAGGGCGCTCCCGATGTAGACGAGGGAGAGGGCGATCATCGCCACGTCGAGGGCGGTGCGGCGGCCGGAGGCAAAGCGGCGCGCGGGCGGGAAGAAGAGCAGGCCCCCGATGGCGAAGGGGAGCGCCGCGGCGATCCCAAAGTCGGACGCCCAGAGAGCCGTCGGTATGGTGTTCGACCAGAGCGTGTACGTCGCCTCCGCGGTCTCAACCACCAGGGCGGCGAGACCCGAGAGAGCGATCAGGCCCCATGCCCAGCGCCGGCTGCCGGCCGAGCGCCGGGCCAGCCAGCCGCACGTGGCGAAGGCGGCCAGCGCCGATATCGCCTGACCCGCGTCGCGCACGGCGTCGATCCCCGGGTTCTTCGAGTTGAGGGCGACAAAGAAGGTCACGATCGCCATGGGGATCGCCGCGCCTGCCGAAGCGATCCAGAACCGACGCATGGGCTCGCCTCCTAGGCGACCATCAGCCGGCTCACCTCGTCGTGGAGAAGGCCTAGGTCGACCGGCTTGGTCAGAAAGCTATCGATCCCGCCATCGGCCAAAGCGTCGTGGACCTCCTGGGAGAGGTCGCCGGTGAGTGCGATGACCTTGATCGGGTGCAGCATGTGGCGCTTGCGGAGGAACTGTAAGATCTCGACCCCGTCGTACATCGGCAAATGCACATCAAGAATCACCAGCTCGAAGTTCCCGCTCGTCCCCATCTCGAGCGCCCGGTTGCCGTCGAGCGCCGTCTCGACCTCGAATCCCTTCGACTCCAGGAAGTAGGTCAGCAGCTCCGCGCTCGCCGGGTCGTCGTCGGCAACCAGGATTCGCTTCAACGAGCCACCAGCGGGTCGCTGCCCCAGCTGCTGCTCAGCGGGGACCCCGGCTGGTCAAGGAACTGGCGTACCTGGCCCGCGAACGTCCGCGTGTCGATCGGCTTGGCGATGTAGCCCGCGCAGCCCGCCTCCAGCGCCAGCTCGCGGTCGCCGTTCATCGCGTGGGCGGTGAGGGCGACGACGGGGATGCCGGCGGTGATCGGGTCGGCCTTCAGGTCGCGCGTGAGCGAAAGGCCGTCCTGCCCGGGCAGCTGGACGTCCATGAGGATCAAGCCCGGAGCGTCCTGGCGCAGCTCCTCCCATGCCTCGTCGGCCGAACCTGCCAGCGCCACCCGGTAGCCGTCCTTCTCGAGCACCGCCCGGACGAGCATCTGGTTGGTCTCGTTGTCCTCGACGACGAGGATGAGGTCGTTCACGGCTTTCCGTTCCTGCCGTTCCCGTTGCGGTGGGCGACGACGCGCTTGAGCAGCCCGACGATGTCGGAGCTTGCGACCGTGCCGCGTTTGAGGATCTCGGAGACGCGGCCGTTGAGCATGCGCTTGTCGGCCTCCGTCAGGTTTGCGGCCGTGAGGACGAGGATGGGCGTCTCTCGCGTGGACGCGTCGGCGCGCAAGGCTTCGACGACGTCGAAGCCCGTCACCTCCGGCATCATCAGATCGAGGAGCACGAAGTCGGGCTTCTGCGACTTCGCCATCTCGATGGCCTCGCGCCCGCCCGCGGCCGGCAGCACGGTGAAGCCCGCGGGCTCGAGCGCGTTCGCCAGCCACATGCGGTTGGCCGGTTCGTCGTCGACCACAAGGACCCGCACCTCGTCCCCGCCCTTCAAGCCGAACTCGTTGAGGCGATGGATGAGGACCTGCGCGTCGACCGGCTTGACGAAATAGTCGATCGCGCCTAGCGCAAGGCCGAGCTCGGGATTGTCGACGACGCTCACGACGACGATCGGGATGCTGCTGGTCCTCTCGTCGCTCTTGAGTCGGGTCATTACCTCCCACCCATCGACCTCGGGCAGGATGACGTCGAGGGTGATGGCCGCAGGCTGCAGCACGAGCGCACGCTCCACCGCCTGCGTCCCGGTACGTGCGACCTCGGTGCGATACCCCGCGCTTACGAGCTGTCGCGTCAGGAGTTCGGCCGCGGCGGGGTCGTCCTCGACCACCAGGACGAGCGGACCCGTGTGCTGGCCGTTCGTGACGACCACGTGCGCGGGCTCGGGGGCCGGAAGCACGGACGCGCGCACGGGCAGGCTGAGCGTGAACACGCTGCCCTTGTTGACGCGGCTCGTGACGCGGACATCACCGCCGTGCAGGAGCGCGAACCGGCGCGTCAGGGCCAGGCCGAGGCCGGTGCCCTCGTGCTTGCGGCCGGGCCCATGGTCGACCTGGTGGAACTCCTTGAAGATCTGCTTCTGGTCGGCGTCGGCGATGCCGATCCCCGTGTCCGCGACCGAGATCTCGACCGTGTCCTTCAAACGGAGCCCGGCGATGGTGACGGTGCCGCCCTCGGGCGTGAACTTGATCGCGTTGGAGAGCAGGTTCAGCAGCATCTGCTTGAGCTTGCCCGCGTCGGCGAGGACGTCTCCGACGCCGCTGACGTTGGCGGTCAGGGTCAGGCTCTTCTTCGTCACAAGAGGCTCGACGGTCCGGACCACCTGGTCGACGGACTCCGCGACCGACACCGCCTGCAAGCGCAGCTCCATCTGACCCGCCTCGACTTTCGAGAGGTCAAGGATGTCGTTGATAAGGCTCAACAGGTGCTTGCCGCTGGTCAGGATCTGGCTGAGGAACCGGCGACGGGTGGCGTCGTCGAACTGGCCGTCGCTGGCGTCGGTGAGCAGCTCGGAGAAGCCGATGAT
>DASZJK010000278.1:0-2314 GCA_035948155.1 Candidatus Dormiibacterota bacterium | reverse complement strand
GCGGGACGCCCATCAGCGCGCATGAGATCCTCTATCCCTTCAACCAGGCTTACGACTCCGTGGCCATAAAGGCGGACGTCGAGATCGGCGGCACCGACCAGCTCTTCAACCTGCTCTTCGGCCGCGAGATCCAGAAGGCGTACGGCCAGGAGCCACAGGACATCGCTGTGTTCCCGCTGCTCGAAGGGACCGACGGCGTGCAGAAGATGGGCAAGTCGCTCAACAACTACATCGGCCTGGCCGAGCCGCCGGAGGAGATCTACGGCAAGACGATGTCGATCCCCGATGGCCTCATCGAGAGATACGTGCGGCTGGTGTCAGGCCTCGAACGTGATCGGCAGGATGAGATCCTGGCGATGAAGCCGCGCGACGCGAAGGCCGCGCTGGCGTTTCAGCTGGTGAGGCGGCTGCACGGCGCAAAAGCCGCGGAGCACGCCGAGGAAGACTTCAACACCAAGTTCCGCAAGCGCGAGATTCCGGCCGAAAGGGAGCAGTACCACGGAACGCCGCCCGACATCGTCAGCCTCCTGGTCGAAGCCGGCATTGCCAGCAGCCGCAACGACGCGAGACGATTGCTCGAGCAAGGTGGCGTGCGGATCAATGGCGAGAAGGTTGGGCTCGACGCGACCCCCGTCAAGGGCGACGTCCTGTCGGCCAGAAGGCGGTACATCGAACTAAAATGAGCGAAAGCATGTTCGGAGGCTGCACCTGATGTCTGGCCATTCCAAATGGGCCGGCATCAAGCACAAGAAGGCCATCGTCGACGCCAAGCGCGGTCAGGCGTTCACGCGTGCGAGCCGTGAGATCACGATCGCGGCGCGCGAGGGCGGCGGCAACACCGACGGCAATTTCCGTCTGCGCCTCGCGGTGCAGAAGGCTCGCGAGATCAACATGCCGACCGACCGGATCAAGAACGCGATTCAGCGCGGCACCGGCGAGCTCGCGGGCGATCGTCTCGACGAAGTCCGCTACGAGGGCTACGGGCCTTCCGGCGTCGCCGTCATGGTCGACACGCTGACCGACAACCGCAACCGCACGTCTGCGGCCGTCCGGCACCTGTTCAGCAAGGGCGGCGGCAACCTCGGTGAGACCAACTCGGTGGGCTGGATGTTCGAGCGCAAGGGGGTGATGACCGTCAATGCCGGCAAGCACGATCCCGAGGAGGTCGGTCTGGCCGCGATCGAAGCCGGCGCGGACGACGTGCAGGTCGACGGAAGGTCGGTTGACATCACCACGTCGCCCTCCGCATTCGAAAAGGTGAAGGCGGCGATCGAAGCTCTCGGGGTCGCCGTCGAGAACGCCGAGATCACTATGCAGCCGAAGCAGACGGTGGCTGTCGGCGAGGACAAAGCCGCAGCCGTGCTCAGACTTGTGGAGTCACTCGAGGAGGACGACGACGTCCAGCAGGTTTACGCCAACTTCGACATCCCATCCGACGTCCTTGAACGCGTTGCAGCACAGGTGTAGAACCTGATGGACACATGCCGGGTCGAAACGGCGGACTGATCCTCGGAGTCGACCCCGGACTTGCCGGCACGGGCTTCGCCTTGTTCGCCGAGCCCAATCTCGTGCTCTCATGCAGCACCGTCGTCACGATTCCTGGCCGCGACGGCGCGCGCCTGCTGACCATCACCAACCATCTCCGCACGCTGATCGCCGAGAATCCGCCCGGCGAGGCATCGATCGAAGAGCTCTTCATGGGGCGTAACGCGACGAGCGCCGTCGGGGTGGCGCAGGCGCGCGGAGCGATCCTCAACGTGCTCGAGGAGTGCGGCGTCCCTGTCTTCGAGTACAAGCCGAGCCAGGTCAAGGTGATCCTCACCGGCTACGGCAACGCCGACAAGTCGCAAATCGGGCGGATGCTGGCGGCGCAGGTGAAGCTCCCAGAGGGCAAGCTCGACGACCACGCTCGGGACGCCATCGCGATCGCTTTGTGCCACGCGCGCAGCCGGCGTTTTGCGAGAGCCGCTACAAGGTGATCGCGCATCTCGATGGGGTCGTGCGGCGCGCTGGGCCCGATTTCGTCGTGGTCGACGTCGGAGGAGTGGGGTTCATGGTCGCGGTGCCTACACAGACTCGGCAGTCGCTTCCCCCTCCAGGAGGTGAGGTCGAGCTGCACATCCATACGCATGTCCGCGAGGACCAGCTCGCGCTGTACGGGTTCACAACCGTCGAGGAGCTCGATCTCTTCGAGATGCTGATCCAGGTGGACGGAGTCGGTCCGAAGGTCGGACTCAACATCCTCAGCGCGGCGAGTCTCGAAGTCCTCAAGCGCGCCATCATGAGCGAGGATGCAGCCCCGATCCGTCGCGCC
>DASZJK010000277.1:0-1774 GCA_035948155.1 Candidatus Dormiibacterota bacterium | reverse complement strand
GCCGGGCGCATCGAGGTGCTCGGGACGGAATGAACCTCCCGGCCCATAAGACGAGGCAGCTCGCGCTCGATCGGTGCCTGCAGCTGCTCGAGGAGGCCCAGGTCCGCGGCCAGGCGCGCATCGACGGCCCGCTCGGGGCTGCGCTCCGCCGCCACCTCGAGCACGCCGGCGTCATCGCCGATCACCGGCTCGAGGGCAGGCGCATCGATCGGGTGCTCGATGACATCTTTGCCCTTCAGGCCCAGCTGCTGGGGCAGGAGCCGGAGGACAGCCGCCACCACAACGGGTCCTGACAGACCGGCTCGCTACGTGGCGAACTATCATGCCCCCTTGTGACCACAAGCTTCAGCTCTTCCCACTCGTTTCTTCTCACGTCTGAATCCGTCACCGAAGGCCACCCCGACAAGATCTGCGACCAGGTCTCGGACGCGGTGCTCGACGGCATGCTCGGCCAGGACGCGCACGCGCGGGTCGCGTGCGAGACCGCCATCACCAAAGGCCTGTGCGTCGTCATCGGCGAGGTCACCACGCACGCGGACCTCGACATCCAACGCACCATCCGCGACACCATCCGATCGATCGGCTACAACGACGAATCGATCGGCTTCGATGCCGACCACGCCCTGATCCAGGTCTATCTGAAGGAGCAATCGCCCGACATCGCGGCGGGCGTCAACCACTCGCTCGAGGAGCGCGCGGGCGGCTCGGCCGGCGATCCCTTCGAGCTGCAGGGCGCCGGCGATCAGGGCATGATGATCGGCTTTGCCTGCAGAGAGACGCCCGAGCTGATGCCGCTGACGATCTCTCTCGCCAATCGACTCGCCCGCAAGCTCGCCGAAGTTCGCAAGAGCGGAAGACTTCCGTTCCTGCGACCGGACGGCAAGACGCAGGTCACGGTCGAGTACGAATACGGCAAGCCCAAGCGCATCGAGGCGGTCGTCGTCTCGACGCACCACGCCGCCAGCGCGACCCAGAAGGAGATTGCAGACGGCGTTCGCAAGCTCGTGATCGACCCGGTGCTCGAGGGCCAGGTCGTCGACGCCAACACCAAGATCATGGTCAACCCGAGCGGCCACTTCGTGCTCGGCGGCCCGGCCGCCGACGCCGGCCTCACCGGGCGGAAGATCATCGTCGACACGTACGGCGGCGTCGCCCGGCACGGGGGAGGGGCGTTCAGCGGCAAGGACCCGAGCAAGGTCGACCGTTCGGCAGCCTACGCGGCGCGGCACGTCGCCAAGAACCTAGTCGCCGCGGGCCTGGTGGATCGCTGCGAGGTCCAGGTCTCGTACGCCATCGGGCGCGCCCGCCCGACCTCGATCGCTGTCGAAACGTTTGGCACCGGCACGACGTCGGAGGAGGAGCTCTTGAAGCTCGTCAGCCGGCACTTCGATCTGCGGCCCGGCGCGATCATCTCGAACATGGACCTGCTGCGGCCGATCTACCGCCAGACCGCGACGTACGGTCACTTCGGTCGCGACGACCTTCGCGTGCCGTGGGAGGCGACGGACAAAGTTGACGCGTTGCGTTCAGACGCCGCGTTAGCGGCCCGCCCCAGCTAAGACACGAGCTCGCTCCGCGTCCACGACACGCTGACCGAGAGAAAGGTTCGGTTCGCCCCCGCGCGCCGTCCGCTGAGGCTCTACGTGTGCGGTGTCACGCCTTACGACTCGGGACATCTGGGGCACGCGTTCACGTTCTCGATCTTCGACGTCCTCGTCCGCTTCCTCGAGTCTCAGAACCAGCGCGTGAAGTACGTGCAGAACATCACGGACGT
>DASZJK010000276.1:0-3471 GCA_035948155.1 Candidatus Dormiibacterota bacterium | reverse complement strand
GATGAAAGTCGTGCCCCGCTCTTGCGCCGCGGCCAGTCCATAGGTCAGAGACGTGCCCGGCGACGAGGCGGTCAGCGCCCCGTTCCGCTGCTCGCGAAACTCGCCGAGCCACGGCCGGTAGCCGATGCCGATCGAGCCCATCAGGCCGGTGCCCGCGGTGATCGTGAGAAACGTGTTGCGGAAACCGATCAGCCCACGGGTCGGGATCAGGTACTCCAGCCGCACCCCTCCCTTCTTGTCGTAGGTGATCTCGAGCATCTCGGCGCGGCGTTTGCCGAGCGCTTCTGTGACGCCGCCCACGTGCTCCTCGCGGACGTCGACCGTCAGGTGCTCCACCGGCTCCATGCGCCGCCCGTCGATCACCTTGACGATCGCCTCCGGCCGCGACACCTCGAACTCGTAGCCCTCGCGCCGGATGGTCTCAATGAGCACGGCAAGGTGCAGCTCGCCGCGTCCACTGATCAGGAACTGGTCGGCCGACCCGGTGTCGGCCACGTGCAGGCCGAGGTTGGTGTCCAGCTCCTTGTACAGCCGGGCGCGAAGCTGCCGCGTGGTCGAGAACTTGCCCTCGCGCCCGGCGAACGGCGAGGTGTTGACGCCGAACGTCATGCGCACGGTCGGCTCCTCGATCTCGATTCGCGGGAGCGCGTCGGGCGAGTCGGGGTCGGCGAGCGTGTCGCCGATCGCGACCTCGTCGAGACCGGTGAGGAGGACTATGTCGCCGGCGCTTGCCGTGGCGACGGCGACACGCTCGAGGCCACGGTACATCAGCACCTGCACGACCTTCACGCGGCGCGGCTCACCGCCGGCGCCAAGCACCGCGACGGTCTGACCCGGCGAGATGCTGCCGCGAGAGATGCGCCCGATCGCCATCGTGCCCGTGTAGTCGTCGTAGGCGCGGTTGGCGACCAGCATCTGAAAACCGCCCTCCTCGGCGATGGGCGCGGGGACGTGCTCGATGATCGTCTTGAAAAGCGGCTCGAGGTCGGGGCCGATGTCACCGACGGTCAATCCCGCGCGGCCTTGTTTGGCGATCGCGTACACGACTGGCGCCTCCAGCTGGTCCGCATCGTCCGCAAGCTCGAGAAACAGGTCGTGCACGCGCTCAAGCGTCCTGGCTGGGTCGGCATTGGCACGGTCCACCTTGTTGATGACGATCACGATCCGCAGGCCAACCTCGAACGCCTTGCGCAGCACGAACCGTGTCTGCGCCATCGGGCCTTCGGCGGCGTCGACCAGCAAAAGGCAGCCGTCCGCCATGTTCAGGACGCGCTCGACTTCGCCGCCGAAGTCCGCGTGGCCGGGCGTGTCGATGATGTTGATCGTCACGTCGCCGTGCCGGATCGACGTGTTCTTGGCGAGGATGGTGATGCCCTTCTCGCGCTCGAGGTCGTTGCTGTCCATGATCAGAGTGCCCACCTCCTGGTTCTCGCGGAAGGTGTGGCTCTGCTTGAGGAGGGCATCGACCAGCGTCGTCTTGCCGTGGTCGACGTGGGCCACGATCGCGACGTTGCGGATGTCACGCCGGATCTCGGTCACTGGACTTGGCAATATACGGACTGCCCATGAAGATCGCTGTCCGGCTGGCGCTCCTGGGCGCTTGCCTCGGCGCAGGGGTGATGGCTTCGGCCGTCCCCGCCCAGGCGGACGAGGGCTGGGTCATCACATCCTTTCATTCGGACATCCACATCGAGTCGGACTCCGCCCTCACCATCTCAGAGGACATCACCGTCGATTTCGGGTCGCAGCAGAAGCACGGCATCTTCCGCACCATCCCCCTGCGCTACCGCTACACGGACAACACGCACGACCGCTACTACGAGATGACCGTCAGCTCGGTGACCGACGGAACCACGCGACCCGTTCCCTATACCGTCACGTCACAGAGCGACTACGAGGTGATCAAGATCGGCGACCCGAGCCGTCTCGTCACCGGCGTCAACCGATACGTCATCGCCTACAGGATCGTCGGCGCCATGAACGCGTTCGCCGATCACGACGAGCTCTTCTGGAACGTCGACGGCGACCTCTGGCCGGTGCAAAAGAAAGACGTCACGGCGACGGTCTTCTTTCCGCTCGGGTCCTTTGAGAAGGCCGCCTGCTACCAGGGCCCGACCGGTTCGGTTGAAACCTGCACGCTCGAGCAGAGCGGCGGGCTGGCGACGTTCCGTTCGACACGAGAGCTGGCCTCCGGCGAGCAGATGTCGGTCGTCGTCGGCCTCAGCAAGGGCGCCGTCAGCGTGCCGCCCCCGCTGCTCGAGGCGCGCCGGCGGCAGTTCCCGCAGGACGCGTTCGACGTCAACCCGCTCACGGTGGGAGTCAGCCTGCTGGTGCTGCTCGCCGGCATCGGACTGATCGCGCGCTTCTGGTGGCTGCACGGCCGCGACCGCGCTTACCTGACCCAGTACTACCTCACCAACGACCCGCGCGACGCGCCTGAGGCGCCGTTCCGGCACGAGCCGGTGGTGGTCGAGTTCGAGCCTCCTCAGGAGATGCGCCCAGCTCAGCTCGGCCTGATCCTCGACGAGTCGGCCGACACCAAGGACGTCACCGCGACGATCGTCGACCTCGCCGTGCGCGGCTTCCTCACCATCAGCGAGGTCGCCGGCACGCGCGACTGGATGCTGACGCGCAAGGGCGGCGACGTCGCGCGACTACTGCCCTACGAGAAGACGCTCCTCGACGGACTGTTCCTCGGCGGCCGGCAGCAGGTGAAGGTGTCCGAGCTCAAGGGAACGTTCCAGTCGACGCTGAGGTCGGCGGAGAGCCAGGTGTACTCCGACGCGATGTCGCGCAAGCTGTTCCGCTTCCGCCCTGACTACTTGCGGGGCATCGCCATCGTCGTGGCGATCCTGGTCATCCTGGCCGGCGCCGGGCTCACGTTCATCCTCGGCCTCTTGTTCGGCTGGGGCCTGGTTGGGCTCGCCGTCATCCTGACTGGCCTTGTCCTCATCGTCGCGCATCGCGCGCTGTCCACCCGCACGGCACCCGGTCGCGACCTCATGCAGCACACGCTCGGCTTCCGCCTCTACATGAACACGGCCGAGAAGTACCGCCAGCAGTTCGCCGAGAAGGCCGAGATCTTCACCCAGCTGCTGCCCTACGCGATCGTCTTCGGCAGCGTCTCGCGGTGGGCGAAGGCGTTCGAGGGCATCGACACGAGCGCTACGAACAGCTGGTACGTCGGTCAGGGACCCTTCCAGGCCGCGCTCCTGTCGAGCAGCCTGGCGTCGATGAACGCCAGCCTCTCCAGCGCGATCGCCTCCTCGCCGCCGCGCTCGGGCAGCTCCAGCGGATTCGGCGGCGGCGGATTCTCGGGTGGCGGCGGTGGCGGGGGCGGGGGCGGCAGCTGGTAGGCGCGGCGTCATCCTGATTCGGTCGATCGTCCAAGACTCGTGAGCGCCGACTCGGCCCCGACGCGAACTCGCGGGACGGCGTCGTCGAGCAGATGCGAGAGGATCGGCTCCGCCT
>DASZJK010000275.1:0-2225 GCA_035948155.1 Candidatus Dormiibacterota bacterium | reverse complement strand
CACGTCAGCGATGGTGACCCGGGACACCCAACCATGCTCCAGGCACTCCGGCGATCCTCCCCTGAATCGCACCTTAAACCGTTTTACTAAAGCGGTTTATGCGGGGATGCTATCCGCTCCCGGCCGGGCTGTCAAGCTCCGTTTTTCGGCGCCGCGTCACCCGCGGCTTGCCGGTCGTTGGGTCCCAGCGGACCTCGGCGTCGTCGACCAGGAGCGACTCGAGGATGTCGTCGGTGGATTCACCGTCCGGCGAGCCGTCGCTCGAATCCCCGTCCGGCGGCGGCTCGGTTTCCAACCTACCCCTCCTCCTTCGCCATCTGGGTGATCGGGCGCATGAGCGTCGGGTCGACCTTTGGGGTGCGGTCGGACGCGGCCAGACCGTTCTGCTCCTGCTCGACGTCGGTCAGCTGCGTGTAGCAGAAGCCCTGCACGGGGCCGGGCTTCATCAGGGCTCCGACGAGCGCTTCGTACTCGCGTACGAAATGCTGAGCATCGCTGACATCGCTGTAGCCCCAGCCCGCAGAGCCGGCGAGCTTGAGGCCGCCGAACTCCGTGACCAGCACCGGTTCGCCGCGATAGGCGAACCCGGGGTTGTACAGCTCGTGGCTGCTCGCCCTGGCGGTGAGCGCCACGGCCAGCGAGGCGAAGTTCTGGGCGAGGCGCTCCGGCGGCGAGTAATCGTGGATCGTGCAGAGGTCGGTGAGCGACTGCTCCCAGCCGTCGTTGGACACGACCGGCCTCGTGCCGTCGAGCTCGTGGGTCATGCGATACAGGCGCACCAGGAAGTCCGAGCGAACCTCGGCGTCGATTCGCTCGAGGCCGAAGCTCTCGTTGGCCGGCACCCAGGCGACGACCGAGGGATGGTCGCGGTGCAGCCGCACGACATCGGCCCACTCGCGCATGAGACGGTGCTCGGCTTCTGCGGAATGCTCGTGGAAGCTCGGCATCTCCGACCAGACAAGGAAGCCAAGCCGGTCCGCCCAGTAGAGCCACCTCGGATCCTCAACCTTCTGGTGCTTGCGCGCGCCGTTGAAGCCGAAAGCTCGAGCGAGCTCGATGTCGGCGCGCAGCGCCTCGTCCGAAGGCGCGGTCATCAGGCCGTCAGGGAAATAGCCCTGGTCGAGGACCAGGCGCTGCACGAGCGGCGCGCCGTTGAGCCACACGCGCCCTTCCCTCTCCTCGATCTTGCGGAGGCCGAAGTAGGTCTCGACCTGGTCGTCGCCAAGCGTTATCTGAACGTCGTACAGGGCTGAAGGCCACGGCGCGCGGTGGTCCAGCCGGACGTGCCCGCGCCCTGCGCCCGACCAGCTGCCGACCCGCTGGCCGTCGAAGCTGACCTCGAGCTGCGCGTCGCCGTCGGCGTCGAGCTCGAACTGGAGGACACCATGGTCGAAGTCGGGCTGCAGCCGAATGCCGCGCGTGTGCCGCGCGGGCAGGGGCTCCAGCCACACCGTCTGCCATATGCCCGTGGTCGGCGTGTAGAAGATGCCCTCGCCCCGAGGCTTCCAGTGCTGCTTGCCGCGGGGGACCGTCTTGTCGGTGAGCCTGTCCTCGGCGCGCACGACCAGCACGTTGCCGGTTGGCCTGACCGCTGCGGTGACGTCGGCGCTGAACGGAGTGTGACCGCCTTCGTGGCGGGCGACCTCGATGTCGTTGACCCAGACGGTCGCGCGGTAGTCGACAGCGCCGAAGTTCAGGTGAAGGCGCTCGGCCTTCGGAGCGTCGAAGACGCGTCGATACCAGACGACATCGCCGGGGAACTCGCCGATCCCGGAGAGCTTCGACTCAGGACAGAAGGGGACGAGGATCGTGCGGTCGTATCTGGGCGTGTGGCCGGTGGCGAACTCCCACTCGCCATTCAGGTTGATCCACTCCGACCGGCGGAAGGCCGGCCTGGGGTACTCGGGACGGGGTACCAAATCGGCCGCCTCCTCGCTCCCTCGACGGGTTGTTCCGCATTTTCGGGTTCTGCGCTGTCGGGACCATCAAGGCTCCCGGCGTTCAGGCGAACGTTCGCTTTTCGACGCGCATAATACCCGGAGGGTGAGGGAGCGCAGGGCCCGGCATGTCTCCGTCAAGGACGTGGCGGCTCGCTCGGGCGTGAGCTTCCAGACCACGAGCAAAGTCCTGAACGGCGGCGGGTCTGTCTCCGAGCTGACCCGGGCTCGCATCCTCCAGGCCGCCAGCGACCTCGGCTACGTCCCCAACCTGCAAGCCCGCAGCCT
>DASZJK010000274.1:0-1883 GCA_035948155.1 Candidatus Dormiibacterota bacterium | reverse complement strand
CCAGTAGCGCCCGAACTTCCGGCCCTGCTCGGAGAAAAGCGCCACTCGCTTGAAGCCAAACTCCTCGTGGAGGGCGACCGACGCCGGGTTCGGCAGCGCGATGCCCGCGTATGCGCGGTGCAGGTCCTCGCCTTCGATCGCCTTGAAGAGCCCGTCATAGAGCTTGCGGCCGGACCCTTTGCCGGTCGCGTCGGGCGCGAGGTAGACGCTCGTCTCGACGGAGGTCAGGTAGCCGGGCTTGGGCCGCAACCGGCTGCTCGAGGCGTAGCCGATGACGGTTTCGCCCTCGGCGGCCACGAGCAGACGATGCCTGCCGGTGGCGGCGTAGTGGCTGAACCACTCGCGCCGCGCCTCCATGGTCATGGGCTCGTCGTCGAACGTGACATGGGTTTCGGCGACGTAGTGGTTGTAGATATCGTTGATCGCCTCGAGGTCGTCTTCAGTGGCCGGGCGGACGTGCACCCCTGCGTGGATCACGGTCGTCCAGTTTATTTCGGACAATTGGCGGCATGGACCGGATCGAGCTGCGCGGGATGTCGTTCCAGGGCCGGCACGGCGTGCGGCCCGCCGAACGTGAGCAGCCCCAGGAGTTCGAGGTCGACCTGGAGGTCGAGGCGGACCTGAGCACGGCCGGCTTGTCGGACCGGCTCTCGGACACCGTCGACTACACGCAGGTCCGGGCGGCGGTCAAAGAGGTGATAGAGGGACCCCCGAAGGCGCTGCTCGAGTCGCTCGCCGCTGGCATCGCGCAGCGGGTCCTGGCGCTGCCGCGCGTCGAAGCCGTCTCGGTGCGCGTGGTCAAGCATCCGGCGAGCATGCAGCCGATCGAGGGCGCGGCCGTCCGCATTAAAAGGACGCGCGCATGACAATCGCGTACTTCGATTGCTTCTCGGGTATCTCCGGCGACATGACGCTGGGCGCCCTCCTCGACTGTGGCGCCGAGCGGTCGGTGCTGGATGCGGCGGTCGAGGCGCTGCGCCTGGGCGACGAGGTGACGATCGATGTCAGGCACGAGACGCGAGGCCATGCCGGCGGCACGAGGGTCATCGTCGGCGTCGACGACCGTGTCGAGCGTACGGTGCCAGCGCTGCGCGAGGTCGTCGAAGCATCGGCCGCACCAGACGGCGTCAAGAAGCGAGCGCTCGAGGCCGTCAACCGGCTGGCCCGCGCCGAGGCGGCGGTCCACGGCGTGCCCGAGGAGAAGGCGCACCTACACGAGCTCGGGGGCGCGGACACGCTGGTCGACATCGTCGGGGCGTTCTGGCTGCTCGATTCCCTCGAGGTCGGTCGCGTCTACTCGTCAGCTCTGCCGATCTCGCGGCCCGGCCCTGCGACGCTGAAGATCCTGGAGGGCACTGGCGCGGAGCTCAGACCGGGGGACGAAGGCCGCGAGCTGGTCACGCCAACAGGGGCGGCGATCCTCGCCACTGCCGCAACATTCACGCGGCCGGCGATGTCACTGCGGAGGGCGGGTTACGGCGTAGGGACCCACCCATCGCCGGGCAACCTGCTGGCGGTGTGGATCGGAGACGAGATCGCGACGGACAGGGGCGTGACCATGATCGAGACCAACCTCGACGATATGGCGCCGAACCTGATCGCCGCGCTGGCCGAAGACCTGATGGCCGCCGGCGCGCTCGATGTTGCGGTCGTTCCCGCCCTGATGAAAAAGGGGAGGCCGGGCCACGTGCTCACGGTGATGTCGCCGCCGGCTCTGGCGGCGCGGCTCAGCGACCTGCTGCTGCGCCGCAGCACGACGCTGGGGGTTCGCGTCATGCCGGTCCAGCGTGTGCTCGCCGATCGCCGGATCATCGAGGTGACGACCGCGCTTGGAAGCGTGCGGGTGAAGGTCAAGGAGCTGGACGGCAGGGCGGTCGATGTGG
>DASZJK010000273.1:0-2898 GCA_035948155.1 Candidatus Dormiibacterota bacterium | reverse complement strand
TCGGTGAAGCCGCGTACCGCGAACTTCGACGCGCAGTAGGCGCTCTGGTAAGGGATGCCCAGCAGGCCGAAGACGCTCGAGGTGTTGACGATAACACCGTCGTCCTGTTCGACCAGGATGGGCAGAAAGGCACGCGTACCGTTGACCACCCCGTCAAAGTTGATCTGTCGCAGCCACTCGTCATCGCCGGGATGGGCGTCGAGGACCGACGAGGCGACCGCGACGCCCGCGTTGTTGAACACCGCGGCCAGCGGAGCCGTCAGCCACTCGCGTACTTCTGCCGCGAACCGGTGCTGGTCCGCGGCGTCCCGTACGTCAAGCACCCGCATCAGCACAGGCCCCGGGAGCGACCTGGCGGTGTCTTTGAGGCCGACCTCATCGATGTCTGCGATGGCCAGCGCCGAGCCCGATCGCGACAATCGCTGGGCGAGGCTCCGGCCGATGCCCGACGCGGCGCCGGTGATCATTACCGGCCGACCCGCGATGAGCCTACGATTCCCAGCCACATGCACTCCTTCCCGCGGCGGCGCGGATGATGACCGTGCCGGTCACGCCGACCTCTCCGCTGCCGCTGCGTGATCGCGATCGGGTGACCGCCGCCGCGCGGGACGGCGGCGCACCACGGCGCGGCCGCCTTTGGCGGGGCAGTAGGCGATACCCCGCGAGTGCCATCGCTCGCCGCGCTCGCTGGTCGGCTCGAGCGTGAAATCGCGGAGCAGCGTGCGCAGCACCACGTTCATCTCCATGTGGGCGAAGGCAGCGCCGATGCATCGCCGCGTGCCACCGCCGAACGGGATCCACTGGTAGGTATCCGGTCGGCTGCTGGCGAAGCGGTCCGGGTCGAAGCTGAGTGGATCGGGGAACAGGGTCTCGTCGGTGTGGATCAGGTAGATGCTCACCAGCACGACCTGTCCCTTCGGCAGCGTCCAGCGTCCCAGCCGCATGCTCGGGGCGCGTACCTGACGAGCCGTCCTGTCGATGACCGGACGCACTCGCTGGACCTCGAGGATCGTCGCCTCGCGCAGGTCTGATCCGCCGGCGTCGGCCTCGTCGGCGAGCCGGCGCAGGACCGCGGGATGCCGTCGCAGCCGCTCGACGGCCCAGGCCAGCGTGGTCGCCGTGGTTTCGTGCCCGGCGGTCAGCAGGGTAAGCAGCTGGTCGGCGATCTCGTCGCGGCTCATGCCAGCTCCGTCGTCGTACCTGCTCTGCAGCATCAGCGCGAGCACGTCGTTACGCTCGTCAAGCCGCGGATCCTGCCGGGCCGCCGCGATCAGCCGGTCGACGATAGCGTCGTACTCGCGGCGGTAGGCGAGCCCGCGGCCCCATGGGCTCCACCGGCCGAGATCGGTGCGCGGGATCGGCAGGACGGCGAGCCGTGAGCCGAGTTTCACCATCGCCGGGAGCAGCACCCGCAAGGCGGCCAGGTCGACGCCGTCCGCGCCGAACACCGCGCGCAGGATCGCGTTGAGCGTGATGCGCATCATCGAGTCCAGCGTCACGAACTCGCGCCCCTGCGGCCAGGTCGCCATCTCGCGGACCGCCTCCTCCTCGACGATGGCTTCGTAAGCCCGGAGCCGCCGGCCGTGGAACGGCGGTACGAGGAGCTTGCGCTGTTTTTTGTGCGCGTCACCGCTTAGCGCGAAGAAGGAATTGGGCCCGAGCACCCGTCCCAGGTTGAGATCGAGATTGTCAGCGATCTCCGGGCTGGTCGTGAACAGCTGCTTGACCTCGGCCGGGTCGCTTATGACGACGGCCTTCCCGAAGATCGGGACGTCGACAGTGAAGGCGGAGCCGTAACGCTCGCGCAGTCGGCGCATCGTCCACAGCGGCGCGGCCAGCGCCATGCCGCCTTGCACGAAGCGGGGAAGAGATGAGCCATCCGGCAATGTCACCGCGTTCATTCGCGCCCCTCCGGTCCACGGTACGCAGGCGTACCAGATCACGGTACGCCGGAGTACCATGATGTGCAAGCCCGGATCGCGGGGAGGGATAGCCTGACGCCTGTGACTACCGCACGCGACGAGGCCGCGAGCCCGCAGATCGTGGCAGCGCCCGCCGAGTTTCGCCGACGGCTGCTCGAGGGCATGGCCGCGGCCATTCGCGAGTGCGGTTTCCGCGACTCCACGGTCGCCGACGTGGTGCGCCATGCCCGCACCTCGCGGCGCACGTTCTACGAGCACTTCGCGAGTAAGCAGGCCTGTTTCATCGCCCTGCTGCAGGAGGCCAATGCGGCGATGGTGCGCCAGATCGCGGCCGCGGTCGACCCGCGCGCACCGTGGGACGTCCAGGTGCGGCAGGCGATCGAAGCCTGGATCGCGGTGGCGCAATCCGATCTGCCCATGACGCTGAGCTGGATCCGGGACCTCCCCTCGCTCGGCTCCGATGCCCGCCACCTGCAGCGCGAGTGGCTCGAGGCCTTCGTCGTGCTCATCCAGGACCTCACCGACACCCCGGAGCTGCGCGCCGCCGGCGTCGCCCCGCCACCACGCCAGCTCATGATCATGCTGCTGGGCGGCCTGCGCGAACTGATCGCCACAACCGTCGAGGACGACGGTGACATCGGCGACATCACCGAAGTCGCCGTCCAAGCCACTCAGGCGATGCTCGGCCCGCGCAGTCTTCCCGCTCAGGCGCGGTGACCGGAGCCCGTGGCCCGGCGTCGCCGCGATCGTCACCGTTAACGCGGGCACCGCGGTCCCCCGCCCGCTCCTGGATTCCCTCCGGGCGCCCGCGGTTGGCGCGCACCGTGAGGATCACGGCCGCGGCGATGATGGCCGCGCCCGCGATACCGGTCGCGCTCAGCCGTTCCCCCAGCAGGACGGCCGCGAGGATGGTACCGGTCAGGGGCTCGAGCAGGGTGAGCAGGGCGGCCGTGCTGGCGGGGGCGGACCGCAGGCC
>DASZJK010000272.1:0-2058 GCA_035948155.1 Candidatus Dormiibacterota bacterium | reverse complement strand
CGAGCTCCTGCAGAACCAGTTCCGCATGGGCCTCATCCGGATGGAGCGAATCATCAAGGAGCGCATGACCATCAGCGACCCGCACACGGTCACGTCGGCATCGCTGATCAACGCGCGCCCGGTCGTGGCTGCGATCAAGGAATTCTTCGGCTCGAGCCAGCTGTCGCAGTTCATGGACCAGCACAACCCGCTTTCCGAGCTGACGAACAAGCGCCGGCTGTCAGCCCTGGGCCCCGGTGGACTTTCCCGTGAGCGCGCGGGCTTCGACGTCCGCGACGTGCACCACAGCCACTACGGCCGCATCTGCCCGATCGAGACCCCGGAAGGCCCGAACATCGGACTGATCGGCAACCTGGCGACCTACGCCAAGGTGAACGAGTTCGGCTTCATCGAGACGCCGTTCCGCCGGGTCTACAACCGCGTGTCGATCAACCAGGACGCGGCGAGGAAGTTCGTCGGGCGCGCGCTGCGCCGCCCGGCTGTCGACCCGAAGGGGACCGAGGTCCTTGCCGCACACGAGGTCCTCGACGACAAGGCGATGCAGAAGCTGCTGAAGGCACGCGTCGCCTCGGTCGACATCGTGCCCTGGGTTTCGGACGAGGTCGAGTTCCTGTCCGCCGACGAGGAGGACATGTACGGCATCGCCCAGGCGAACGCCGCCCTCACGCCGGAAGCCACATTTGTAGACGCGCGCGTGCCCGCCAGGGCCCGCGGCGACTTCAAGATCGAAGAGATTCAGAACATCCAGTACATGGACGTGTCGCCGAAGCAGATCGTCTCGGTGGCCACGGCCATGATCCCGTTCCTCGAGCACGACGACGCGGGACGCGCCCTCATGGGCGCGAACATGCAGCGCCAGGCGGTGCCATTGCTTGTCACCGACGCGCCGCTCGTGGGCACCGGCGTCGAGTACTACGCGGCAAAGGACTCGGGCGAGATGCTGGTCGCCGACGTCGCGGGGACGGTCGTCGACGTGGCGCACCCGAAAGAGCTGAAAAACGTGCACGCGACGCCGGTCTTCGAGATCGTCCTCAAGCCGGACAACGGCGGACCCGAGAAGCACTACCCGCTGCAGAAGTTCGCGCGGTCGAACCAGGGCACCTGCCTCAACAACCGCGCGGTGGTGAAACCCGGACAGCACGTGGAGAAGGGCGACATCCTCGCCGACGGTCCCGCGATCGACAACGGTGAGATGGCGCTCGGCCGCAACGTGCTCGTCGCCTTCATGCCGTGGGAGGGCTACAACTTCGAGGACGCGATCCTGCTCTCGGAGCGGGTCGTGAAGGAAGACATGTACACCTCGATCCACATCGAGGAGTACGAGTCGGAGGCTCGCGAGACCAAGCTCGGCCCCGAGGAGATCACGCGCGACATCCCCAACGTGGCCGACGACGCGCTGCGCAACCTCGACGAGCGCGGCATCGTCTACATCGGCGCCGAGGTCCAGCAGGGCGACATCCTGGTGGGCAAGATCACGCCCAAGGGCGAGACCGAGCTGTCGGCTGAGGAGCGGCTGCTCCGCGCGATCTTCGGTGAGAAGGCGCGCGAGGTGCGCGACTCGAGCCTGCGCGTGCCTCACGGCGAGCGCGGAATCGTGGTCGACGTCAAGGTCTTCTCCCGCGAGAACAAGGACGAGCTCGGGCCCGGCATCAACGAGATGGTCCGCGTCTACATCGCCCAGAAGCGGAAGATCTCGGCCGGCGACAAGATGGCAGGCCGCCACGGCAACAAGGGCGTCGTGGCCCGGATCATGCCGTCGGAGGATATGCCGTACCTGCCGGACGGCACACCGGTCGACATCGTTTTGAACCCGCTTGGCGTGCCGAGCCGCATGAACCTGGGCCAGGTCCTCGAGACCCACCTGGGTTGGGTGGCGCACACGCTGGGCATCAAGGTCGCCACGCCCGTCTTCGACGGTGCGCCGATGGCCACCATCGTCAGCGAGCTGGCCAAGGCCGGTCTGCCCCAGGACGGCAAGGTCCGGCTGCGCGACGGCCGAACCGGCGACGAGTTCGACGAGCCGGTCACGGTCGGCTACATCTACATGCTCAAGCTCGC
>DASZJK010000271.1:0-2700 GCA_035948155.1 Candidatus Dormiibacterota bacterium | reverse complement strand
CGGCGCCGGGTCGATGCACACGCTATTCATCTCGTGGAACTGCATCGGCTGGCAGAGCCTGATCCTGTTTGGCGTAAGCCTGATCTCGGGACTGCGCGGAGCCCACTCGCTCGAAGCGCGTGCGCAGGTGGTCTGCATCGGCGTCGCGGGCACGATGTTGCTCAATCTTCTTCGCGTCGCAGCCGTGGCCGCGATCGCCGCGACGGTCGGTGTCACGCCGGCGGTGCTGTTCCACGACTACGGAGGCACGATCCTCTTCGTCGGCTTCCTGTTTGCTTTCTGGGCGTTCGCGCAGCGCTGGCTGCTCGATGCGCCGCATGAGACGGTCGCGTGAACCGCTGGATCCGGCTCGGCCTTCAGACCGCAGTCGGCGCCGTGCTGTTGTGGCTGTGGCTGCGCACGGTGTCGCTGCCGGAGATCCTCGCCCACGCTCACGTGCGCAACTGGTGGGCGGTCTTGCTGATGGTCGCGCTCGCGCTAGTCGCCAGCACGCTGCGGGCGCGGCGGTGGTTGATCCTTCTGCGCCCGCTCGCCCCGGTTGGCATGGTGCGGGCGTTCGCGATGAACGCGGCGGGTGGTTTGCTGAACTACGTGCTGCCCATCCGCACGGGGGACGCAGCGCGCGCGTGGTGGTTGTGGCGAAGGCACCGCGTCCCGGCCGGGTCCGCGCTTGCCACGATCGTGATCGACAAGGCCTGCGACCTCGCCGGCGTGGCAGTGGTCCTCGCGGGTCTGGAGCTGGTTGCTCTGAGCGGCGCGGTCCACGCCCCGAAAGGCCTGGCAGGCGCCGCCGCGCTCGCGGTGGCGCTGCTGAGCGCCGTCCTCGGCACGGCACTGGCGGGCCCCCGAATCACCAGATCCAGGCTTCTGCGTCGAATCTTGCCCCCGCGCTTCGCCTCCGGCCTCGCCGGCCAGGCATTCGCCTTCCGCGCCGGCGCCCGCGGACTGTGGACGCCATCGCTGGCGGCGCGGCTCGCCGCATTGACCTCGCTCGCGCTGCTCATCGACGGCTTCAGCTTCTCGCTGCTGTTTGTGGCGGTCGGCATCGACGTGCCGATGCTCAAAGCGATGGCGGCCTACCCCGCGCTGTTGCTGAGCTTTGCGGTCCCGGCGGGTCCGGGTTACCTCGGCAACCTCGAGGTGGCAGGGTCGCTGGTGCTTGGCGGAGGGCTCGGGCTCGCGGCCGGCGTCGCGGCGGGCGCCATCGTCCTCTACCACGGGATCACCGCCGGCTACGCGCTGGCGCTCGGCGCGGCGAGCTTCTTCCTCCTCGGCGGCCGCCGCCGAGCGAAAGCGACGGGGCCACGCCGGATCGCGATCTTCCACTGCGGCTTCACCTACTCGGGCGGCGGCGAGCGCATCGTCATCGAGGAGGTCCTCGGCCTTCGCAGGCGCGGCTATGAGGTGGAGTGCTACGCGCCCACGGTCGATGCGGCGCGCTGCTTCCCCGACCTTATCGGTGAGGTCGGCGTGAAGACGTTCCTACCTCAGCTTCCGCGCTGGGTCCCATTCCGCGAAGCAATGCAGATGGCGGCGACCTCGCTTCTCATGCCTCTGTACGCATGGCGGTTCCGCGGCGTCGACGCGATCGTCGGCTGCAACCAGCCGAGCGCGTGGATCGCGTGGTGGGCGGCGCGCCTTATGGACGTGCCTTACGTCGTCTACCTCAACCAGCCCAACCGTCTGGTCTATCCGCGCAACATCGACCGGCAGACCGGCTGGGTGTCGAATCCCGACTACCGTCTGCTCGCGGCCGTCGTCGTCCGCGCGTCGCGGTTCGTGGCGTGGGCCGACCGGCGCTCGGTGCAAGAGGCCAACGAGCTACTCGTCAACGGCGACTACATCGGCGACATAATCCGAAGCACATACCGCAGGGAAGCGATCGATTGCCCGGCCGGCTGTCACGTCGCCGCAAGCGGATTCCCACGGCCGCTCGACGCGCGATTCAGCGGCGGCCTGACCATCAACGGCTATCCGATCCGGCGTCCGTACGTGCTGCTGACCAACAGGCACTACCCGCAGAAGCGGTTCGACCTGGCCATCCGCGCCATCGCCGAAGTGCGCAAGCACCATCCCCGCGTGCAGCTGGTCATCCCCGGTCCGCCGACATCGCACACGGACTCATTGAAAGCGCTCGTGTCGGAGCTCCACCTCGAAGAAGCGGTCCTGTTCCTCGGCGCGATCTCGGAGGTTGAGCTGCAGGGCCTCTACGAGGGCGCCGCCGTCTACGTCTATCCCGCCCCGGAGGAAGACTTCGGCATGGGTGTGATCGAGTCGATGGCCAAAGGCGTGCCCGTCGTGGCGTGGAACCAGGCCGGGCCGACGGTCACGGTCGCGCCGGGCACGGGACATCTCGCCGAGCCGCTCGAGGTCGGCGATTACGCGGCGGGAATCACGCGATTGCTCGACGACCCAGCAAAGAACCAGGCGACCGGCGACCGCGCCTTCGAGTGGGCGCGGCGCTTTGACTGGGAGAGACACATCGATGTCCTCGAGCGCGCGGTGCTCGACGTCGCGCGGGCCCACGAACAGGTGGCGAGGGAGGCCGCAACCGCTTGAGGATTCTCGCCCGCGAGGACGAGCTCGAGGACGAGGAGCTGCCGGCGCCGGAACCATCACCGGCGATGGCGCCCCTGGGATGGCGCTGGCTGTCCGCGGTGGCCGCCGTCGCCGCGGTCCCGCGACTCCTCTATCTGTTCA
>DASZJK010000270.1:0-5283 GCA_035948155.1 Candidatus Dormiibacterota bacterium | reverse complement strand
CGAGCCTCGGGTACGGCATCTCGTGCCGGCCGACGTGCGCAACCTCACGGACTCGACGGGCCAGCTGTCGAGCCCCCAGGACATCGCCCCGATGGGCCTCGCCAACCACGCACTTCGAACTGAAGCGGAGGAGCGCGACACCGTGAACACCGTCATGAGACGGGTCCTGTCCGCTATAAAAGTCTGACCAGACCCGCAGGAGACCGATAAACGACATGGCAACGAACCCGATTTACGTCGAGACGGAAGAGGAGATTCCGGAGCTCGTAGAGCGGCTCCGCCGCTACCACGGCGACGACACGATGCTCGTCCTGCCGATGCGTTCGCGCATCGGGCAGAGCCGTTTCAACTTCCAGCTGCTGCGCAACTACTCGGCGCGACTCGGCAAGCGAGTCACTGTTGTCTGCGACGACCCGGCGGTGCAGAAGATGGCGTCGGAGACCGGCTTCCCGGTATTTGGCGCGGTCGGTCCTGAGGGCGAAGGCATTCCCTCCGAGGCCGAGGCGGCGCCGCCCATTCACAGGTGGTGGCAGCGGCGGCAGGTCGAGCCGGTGACCCACATCGGCATCGCAGCTCCGACCCGCCTGATAACCAAGACCGCGACCGAGGTCAAGCCCGGCCGCTTCCTTCTTTATGTGACCGCGGTGACGTTGATTCTCGTCGGCATCTTCGCGGCGGCCGTCTTCGTGCCGTCCGCGTCGGTGACGCTGGTCGCGCAGGCGCAGCCTTTCACCACCAAGGACGTCGAGATCCAGGCCCAGCCCGGCAAGCCGCCGATCCACGTACGCGCGATGAGCGTCAGCAACTCGAACTCGCAGGGCTTCAAGGTCACCGGGTCGATAGACGTGCCGCTCGCGCCCGCGACCGGCCAGGTCGTCTACTCCAACGCCATTGCGCCGCCGTGTCCGGGACCGGACTGCGGATCCCCAGGGCTGGTCGTCCCGTATGGCCAGCGGTTGATGAACAGCAACGGCCTGGAGTTTGCACAGAGCTCAGGCAACGTGACCGTGCCGTGGGCGACTGGTGGTCAACAGGGCACCGTCACCGCCAATGTGGTCGCGGTAAATCCGGGCACGACAGGCAACGTGGGCGACCACACCATCAATCAAATCGAGGACAACCGATACCCCAGGCTGACTGTGACCAACCCGCAGGCCACCGGCGGCGGGACGGATCCCTCCTCGACGCCGCAGATGACCCTGGCCGACTTCGACGCGGGCCGCGCCCAGCTGGAGCAGGAGATCCACCAGACGATCGCTCAGCAGATCCAGGGAGCCGGACAGCCCGGCGAGAAGCTAAGCGACACGCTGATCTTTGGGGCGCCGCAGTACACGACCGACCACCAGCCGGGAGACAAGGTCCCAAGCTTCAGCGGCACGATGACGATCACGGGCGAAGGCGACTTCTACAGCGACACCGATGTGATCGCGGCGTTCAAAACCTACCTCGCGCAGCACGTGCCGAACAACCTCCAGCTGGTCACGGAGAGCCCGACCCAGGTGCAGTACCGCCTGCTGAGCTCGGCGAAGGGTGGATTCCTCGTGTTCGTCGGAAACGCCTCCGCGTACGTCGCACCGACTCTGGACGAGCATCAGATCCGCGCGGCGATCGTCGGCCGGCCGACGGCGCAGGCGCGTTTCTACCTTGAGAAGCTGCCCATCCGCTCGGTTGCGATCAAAGAGGAGCCGCTGGCGCTGCCGCTGATGCCGCTGCTCGACAAGCGCATCACGCTCCACTACGTGGTTCAGTCGAACGCCCCGTCGGCATCCGCGGCCCAGGGAACGGCCACACCGTCACCATCGCCGTCGCACAGCCCGTAGGCCGCGTGCTGGCGGTCGATCCTGGGTCAAGGCGCGTCGGCCTGGCCGTCAGCGATCCGACCGGCACCATCGCCCAGCCGCTGACAACGCTCGACGCCGAGCCGCAGAACACTCTCCCCGAACGCCTGGCTGATGTCGCCAGGGAACACGAAGCGACCCGCATCGTGGTCGGCCTGCCCCGCCGAATGGATGGCTCGTTCGGACCGGAGGCCAAGGCAGCCCGCGTCCTGGCCGATGCGGTTCGCAAGGCGTCGCGCCTGCCCGTCGAGATGGTCGATGAGCGGCTGACCACGGCGCAGGCCGAGCGCTCGATGATCTCGGGCGGCGTGCGTCGAGCCAGGCGAAGGGCAACCATCGATGGCGTGGCGGCCACCCTCCTGCTTCAGTCGCACCTCGACAAGCGGCATGACTGACGAGGTCACCTTGATC
The DNA here is from genome assembly GCA_035948155.1 of Candidatus Dormiibacterota bacterium. GTDB lineage: Bacteria > Chloroflexota > Dormibacteria > Dormibacterales > Dormibacteraceae > 40CM-4-65-16. The sequence goes on along the minus strand of DASZJK010000270.1, from coordinate 3,034 downwards.
GACGAGACCGGCGCCGAGCGCCGGTTCAAGGTGCATGACGCGTTTGACGTGGATGGAGTGGCTTACTACCTCGTCGAGGACGTGAACGACCGGGATGCCGTCTTGCTTCTCCGCGAGTCGGCGTCGGGACTGGAAACCGTCGACGGTGACGATTTCAAGCGGGTGATGGCCGCCCTCGAGAAGGACGACGTCGAATGAGACGCATCATCACCATCGTCGTGATCCTCGGGCTCCTGGGCTACGGCACGGCCCGTGGTCTCGACTGGTGGAATTACAACGTCAACACGCCGGAGTCGACGGCGAGCAAGACAGTGCCGTTCCACATCGACGTAGGTGAGACCCCGGCGCAGATCGGAACCGACCTCCACGACCTGGGCCTCATTCGCAGCACGATCGCCTGGGACATCTACGAGCGCGTCACTGGTGCGGGTCCGAAGTTTCAGGCCGGTGACTTCGTGCTCAACACCAACATGCCCATGAGCCAGATCGTCGTCGAGCTGCAGCACGGCCATCCGAACCAGAGGCAGATCACCTTCAAAGAAGGGTTCCCGCTGCGTTACCAGGCGCAGACGGTGGACGACCTGCACCTGCCGGGGATCACCGGCAACGACTACCTGCTGGCCGCCAAAGACCCGACCCTGCCGGCGAGATACAGCTTCCTTCCGCAGCAATCGTCCAACTCCGACTTCCCATATGAGGGCTACCTCTATCCGGACACGTACCTGGTCGACCCTTCGCTGGGCGCAAAAGGCGTGGTCGAAGCGCAGCTCCACCAGTTCGGCCAGGTCTTCAACTCGGACCTGAGGGCGCAGATTGGTCAAGCCACGTCCGCGCGACCGGCGGAAGACGTCCGGACGATCGTGATCCTCGCCTCGATGGTCGACCGCGAGGCGAACGACAAATCGCCCACCGACCGTGGCAACGTCTGCAGCGTGTACTACAACCGCCTGGCGATCAACATGCCGCTCGGCGTCGACGCAACGCTTCTGTACGGGCTCGGCCGTCTGTCGCCGGAACCGACTGGCACCGAGCTGGGGCAGGACAACCCCTGGAACACGCGCAAGCACGCCGGACTGCCGCCGAGCGCTATCAGCAATCCCGGCAAGGCGGCCATCGATGCCTGCGTCAATCCGCCCAAGACGAACTTCCTCTTTTACTTCACGGACCGCCAGGGCAACACACACTTCGAGACCAGCCAGCAGCAGTTCGACAGCGACGTGGCGAAGTACGGCACGAGCGGCAGCTGAGAGTTTTCATACTCGGACAAGGGATCTCCTACTCGCGCAGTCCCGCCATGCAGAACGCCGCCTTCCAGGCGCTCGGGATGGACGACTGGTCGTATGAGCTCCTCGACGTCCCGCGGGACGGGCTGGCGGCGGCCGTCGAGGGGCTGCGCGCGCACGATGTTGCCGGCGCGAACGTCACCATCCCGCACAAGCAGGCCGTGATGGACCAGCTGGACACCATCTCGCCCGAGGCCTTGCGTGCTCGCGCCGTCAACACGATCGTCAAGGTAGGTGGGCGCCTCGGCGGGTTCAACACCGACATCGCCGCGATCCGCACGGCGGTCGACGAGGTCGGGCTCGAGCCAGAGGGCGCGAGCGCCGTGATCCTTGGGGCGGGTGGCGGGGCGCGGGCGAGCGCGGTGGCGCTCGAAGGCGCGCATCTCACCTTCATTTGCCGCCGCCCCGACGAAGCCGACCTTCCCGGCAGGGTGGTCGCCTGGACGGACCGCTCGGTACCCGCGCTGACGCGATCGGCGGACGTGCTCGTCAACGCCACGCCGCTTGGCCGCCACGAGGAGATGCCGCTGCGGCCGGCTGCCCTTCCGCAGTCCGGCGCCGTGATCGACCTCGTCTACGTCACGGGCGGAACGCCGCTGGTCCGGAAGGCGCGATCGCTGGGACTGCGGGCGGTCGACGGCTGGGAGATTCTCCTGGCCCAGGGCGCGGCTGCGTTCCTGATGTGGACCGGTCGCAGCGCGCCGATGGACGCGATGCGCGACACTCTGCAGCCGTGAATCAGTACCTGGTCGGGATTCTGTGGGCGGTCGTCGGGGCGGCGGCCGGGATCGGGGTCCGTTGGGCATCGGTCCGCCTTGCGATCCTCGAGGGTGACCTCGAACCCGGCCACAGGTGGTGGCAGGTCTACGGCCCACCGGTCGTGAGCGCCGTGGTGTTTGGCATCTACGGCTACGAGATCAGCTCGTTCGGAGTCCTGTTGGTGCGCAGCATCTTCGTGCTCGTGCTGGTGCAGGTCATCTTTTTCGATTTCGAATACCACCTCATCCTCGACCGCGTGATCTTTCCGTCGATGGCGCTCGCGCTTGGTCTATCGGTGCTGGGCAAGCCATGGTGGCCAGGCGGCACGTTCGTCCCCGACGGCATCGTCCTGGGGCGGCCATTCCTCGACGCCATCCTCATGGGACTCGGCACTGGGCTGTTGTTCCTGCTGCTCGGAGTCCTCGGAGCGGCGATCTTCAAGACCGAGGCGCTCGGGTTCGGAGACGTCAAGCTGGCGCTCTTCATGGGCCTCCTGCTCGGCTGGCCGTACACGGTGACCGCCCTGTTCTATGGAGTCCTGCTGGCGGCGGTTGGAGCGATCGCGTTCATCGTCATACACCGCTCGCTCAAAGGCACGATTGCCTACGGGCCCTACCTCGCCGCGGGGGTGGTCCTCGTCCTTCTCCAGCTGCCTTAACAGTGGAGAATAGGCGGCCATGAGCAAGCTCCTCCCCGGCGAGAACCTCGTGCTGAAGGACCACCCGCACTGGATCACCGTCGCCGGCAGCGTGTTCCTGCCCGCGGTGCTCGTCGTCGCGGTCGCGATCCTCGACTTCACGCTCCTCAGCCCCAACATCCAGGCGGGCATCTACGTCCCGCACCTCCGAACCTTTCTGAGCCTTGGCGTCGTCGCCCTCGCGCTCATCTGGCTGATCGCCGTGTGGATCAGCTGGCAGTCGATCGTCTACACGCTGACCGACCAGCGGATCATGATCCAGACCGGCGTCTTCAGCCGGCAGGAGAAGATCATC
>DASZJK010000269.1:0-1975 GCA_035948155.1 Candidatus Dormiibacterota bacterium | reverse complement strand
GTCAGATCGTCACGATCGCGCCCACCGTGAAGTTCGGGTCGGGAAAGGGACCTGATTAGCGAGTAACCGCTCGACGTATCACTCTCCGTGATGCGCAGATTGATTCCATTGATTGCAGTCCTGGCCGTTGCTGCATGCGGCGGCTCCACGTCGACCGGATCGAGCTCAGCGTCGGCGCCGGCTGCTGCGACGGCGACCGTGTCGGTCGCAATGAATGCGAAGTTCGGGCAGATCCTGGTCGATGGCAACGGCCGCACCCTGTATCTGTTCGAGGCTGACAAGGGCTCCTCGTCAAGCTGCTACGGCGATTGCGCGACCTACTGGCCCCCGCTTTTGACCGGGGGCGCGCCAGCGGCAGGCACGGGTGTGAATGCGCCGATGCTTGGCACCACCAAGCGCACCGACGGCACGACCGAAGTGACGTACGGCGGTCACCCGCTGTACTACGTCGTCACCGATCACAATCCCGGGGATGCCACAGGACAGGCCGTCAACAACTTCGGCGCCGCCTGGTACGTCGTCGGAACGGACGGCAAGAAGATCGCCTGATCCGCGTCGCGGCATAGTCCGCGACGCGCTCGGCATAGCGGTCGCGAGCGGCGCTTACGCGATCTCATTCGGGGCAATCTCCACCGCAGCAGGTCTTTCCCTACCGCAGACGTGTGCGCTTTCGGTGCTGATGTTCACCGGCGCATCGCAGTTCGCGCTCGTGGGCGTTATCGGCGCCGGCGGCGGTGTGTGGGCCGGAGCCGCCGCGGCGGTCCTCCTCGGATCGCGCAACGCGCTGTATGGCTTGCGGCTGGCGTCGCTTCTCGATGTGCGTGGGTGGCGGCGGATCGCGGCAGCGCAGTTCGTCATCGACGAGACGACCGCCATGGCCATAGCGCGCGACGATCCGCGGCTCGGCCGCTTCGCGTTCCTGTCCACCGGCCTCGCGCTCTTCGTGTTCTGGAACACGGGCACTCTCATCGGCGCGCTCGCAGCCCACGTCGTCTCCAACCCGAAGACCTTCGGTCTCGACGCCGCGCCCCCGGCCGCATTTCTCGCCCTGCTGGCCCCACGCCTACGCGCTCGCGAGCCTCTGGCGATAGCCATCGCAGCGGCGGTGGTTGCTATCGCCGTGCTGCCTTTCGTCCCGGCGGGCGTTCCGCTGCTGATCGTCGCCGTGCTCGTCGCGGCCTACGGAGCTCTCCGATGATCTGGGCCGGCGTTCTGGTTGCGTCGGTCGCGTGCTACGGATTGAAGCTCGCCGGGCTCTCGTTGCCGCAGCGCTGGCTGACCAACGCCCGAGTGCAGCGGATCGTGCCGCTTATCCCGATCGCACTCCTCGCGGCGCTGGTGGGGACCCAGACCTTCTCGACCGGCCGGCACCTCGTGCTCGACGTCCGGGCCGCCGCGCTCGCGGTCGCCATCGTCGCGGTTTTGTTAAGGGCGCCGTTCCTGGTCGTCGTTGCCGCCGCAGCCGCGACCGCCGCCCTCCTCCGACTGCTCTAACCTCGCCCTATCACGATCCCCCGCGGGCCAATCCCGCCAACCTCGCCAACCCGCCCGCCAACCCCGCCGACCCCGTATCGAGGACGTGACCATGCACGTTGAGGTCGTACGCGACGCCACCAATGAGATCCACGCCGCGCTGGCGCGCCTCCTCCCTCAGCTCAACCCAACCCTGCCCGTACCGGACATGCCACGACTCCAGCGCCTCCTCGCCGATCCCGCCGCCACTTTGCTTGTGGCGAAGGACGGCGAGGACATCGTGGGCACGACCACCCTGATCGTCTACACGACACCGTTCTGGATCAAGGCCCGGCTCGACGAGGTCGTCGTCGACGCGAACGCGCGGGGCAAAGGCGTCGGCGAGGCCCTGGTCAAGGCCGCGCTCGACGTCGGCCGCGCGAAAGGAGCGCAGGTGGCCGAGCTTCAGTCCGGACGCGGTGAGGCGCGCAAGGCCGCGCATCGTTTGTACGAGCGCCTCGGC
>DASZJK010000268.1:0-3884 GCA_035948155.1 Candidatus Dormiibacterota bacterium | reverse complement strand
GCGAGCTTGACCATGTCCGCCTTCGGATCCTCCGTGATCATCAGCATCGAAGCGAGGAGCACGCCGAGGACCGCGCCCGCCATGTTGCGGACGGCGAAGTCGCTCGTCTTCTTGCCGGCGCGTGTCGCGAGCAGCTCGGCGATCTGGTTCACGAGGTCGGCGAACTGGCCGAGCATCGCGCCGCGCAGCTCCGGGGTCGAGAGGAACAGCCGCGTCCGTTCACGCACAAGCCTCTCCTGGGCAGGCGTCAGGTTTTCGAAGACGGCCCGCATCGCGTTGCGCAGTCGCCGGATCGGATTCACGGTGCTGGGCTGCGCGTCGAATGCCTCGAGGATCAGCGGGTCGAGGTCATCCTGGAAAACGACCGCCTCCTTGCTCGGGAAGTAGTTGAAGAAAGTGCTGGGCGAGATCTCGACCGCTTCCGCGATGTCCTCGATGGTCGTCTCTTCGAAGCCCCTCTCCAGGAAGAGGCGCATGGCCTCTTTCTGGATCGAGGCGCGTGTCCGGAGCTTCTTGCGCTCGCGTAATCCAGGCGTCACGCGACCTTCTCTATGGCCCGCTGCTCGCGTGCCGCGACGCCGCTGCGGCCGGGCAGGAATATCAACGCCAGCAGGGCCGCCACCGCGGCGATCCCGGCCGAGAGCAAGAGCGCTGCGTCCATTCCCTGGACAAACGCATGGTGAACGGATTCAAGCAGAGTCGGAGAGTGGAGCTTGATCGCCACCGCGTCGCCGGCGAAGACGCTGAGGCTCACCGTCGCCGCGAGCGCTGAAGGCAGCCCGGCCAGGTTGAGGCTTGAGTGATATACGGACACCAGCACGCTGCCAAGGACCGCGGACCCGAACGGCGCGCCGACCTTCTGCATCGCCTGGAGCAGCGCCGACGCGACTCCGCTCTGCTCGCTCGGCACCTTCTTCAGCGCCGCGGCCGCGGCCGTGGCGAACCCGACGCCCATGCCGAATCCGACGATGACCATCCACGTGATCACGAACCCTGTGCTGGACTCGAGCGCGGTCCGGGAGCCTATGAGCAGGCCGACAGCAGTTATGAAAAATCCGACCGCGACCGTGTACCGAGCGCCGACTCGCCGCGCGACCCGGTCGGCCGGGACGGCGCCCACGATGAGCCCCGCGATGATCGGCAGCAGCCGCACTCCCGAGCTTTCGGGGTCGAGACCGAGCACGCCCTGCGAGTACTGCGGCAGGGTGAACACCATCCCGATCAGTGCCATTCCTCCGAGCGCGGCGAGGATGACGCCCCATGTGAATCCGCGCGACCGGAACAGCGTGAGGTCGATGAGCGGCCGGCCCCCTGGCCGCGCCGTCAGGTAGCGCTCCCAGAGGAAGAACCCGACCACGACGATGATGCCGGCCACCAGGACGGCCACTGACGGCGGGTTGGTCCACCCGTTGCGGCCGAGCTCGATCAACCCATACGTCACAGCGGCCAGGCCGCCGCTGGCCAGAAGCATGCCCAGCGGGTCGAGGGCCGGCCGCTGCGGGGCTCGCGACTCGGGCACGAGCGCGAGCACCGCGATCAGCCCGACCAGCGCGACCGGCACATTCATCAGGAAGATCCAGCCCCACCAGAAGTTGGTGAGCAGCCACCCGCCGAAGATCGGCCCGACGGGCAGGGCGACAAAGTTGGCCGCGGCCCAGATGCCGACGGCGCGGGGGCGCTCCTCCTCGTTGAACAGGACGGTCATGACCGACAGCGCCATCACCACGACGGCTGCGCCGGCCGCGCCGAGGACCAGGCGCCCCGCGAGGAACTGGCCGGGGTTGACCGCGTAGGCGCAGGCCACGGACCCCGCGCCGAAGAGGACGAGCGCGCCGATCAGGATCTTCTTGCGGCCGAAGCGGTCCCCAAGAACGCCCGCCGGCAGCATGCCCGCCGCGAGCACGAGCGCGTAGCCGGAGGAGAACCACTGCAGGTCGGACTCCGATGCCTTGAGTGCTCCCGCCAGCGTCGGCAAGGCAACGCTCAGGACCGTCACGTCGAGGCCGACCGCCAGCACCCCCAGGGTCAGCGCGGCCAGCGCCCACCACCTCCGGGAACCAATCGAGTTCATTTCGCCACCTCCTTCAATTTTAGAGTCACTGGTAAATATAGCAACTCCAAACTTGTAGTGCCTATTCCCGGAGTGGCCGCCTCGGACTGTCCGGACGAACCGGCTGGCATGACGAGAAAGACGCACGATCGGGCGGAGACCGGAGCATGATGGGGCCGAAGTCTTTTCCGCGAAGAGGAGGCTCGTATGGGCGAAGACGGCGCCTACGCGTTGTTCTGCGCCACGGTCGACGCTGCGTCGGCGGTGGCAGGGATCACGGACCGATCGCTGCTGGACAGGATCAAGCGCCCCGAGCGCGTGCACGAGGTGACGATCCCGCTCGTTCGCGACGACGGCCGGCGCCAGCTGCTGACCGGGTATCGCGTCCAGCACAGCTCCGCTCGAGGTCCCTACAAGGGCGGCATCCGGTATCACCCCAACGTGTCGCTCGACGAGGTCAAAGCGCTCGCTGGATGGATGAGCATCAAGACCGCTGTCGCCAACATTCCGATGGGCGGCGGCAAGGGCGGCATCACGGTCGACCCGCGCGAGCTTTCGCTGCGAGAGCTCGAGGCGCTGACGCGCTCGTACACGGAGCGGATCTGGCGTTTCATCGGCCCGCTGGTCGACATCCCTGCGCCGGACGTCAACACCGACTCGCGGATCATGGACTGGCTCGCCGACGAGTACGCGCGACTGTCCGGTCTCGCCGATCCGGCGGTGGTCACGGGCAAGACTGTCGAGCACGGGGGGTCGCTCGGCCGCGACAAGGCGACGGCGCGCGGCGGATTCGACGTCCTCGAGGCCGCGATGCATGCGGCGCACGAAGACATACGCGGCAAGCGCGTCGCCATCCAGGGATTCGGCAACGCCGGCGCCAATGCAGCTCTTCTCCTGCAGGAGGCGGGCGCGATCATCGTGTCGACGTCTGACTCGACCGCATCACTCGTGTCGAAAGACGGGTTGCCTGTCGCGGAGCTCATGGCTTTCAAGGAGAAGGGCGGCCACTTCTGCGACCTCACCCAATTCGATCGAGCGCGCGCGGACTCGCCGCTCTATCACGAGGTCGACATCCTCATTCCCGCCGCGCTCGAAGGCCAGATCACGGCCGAGAACGCGGAACGCGTCAACGCGCGATGGATCGTCGAGCTCGCCAACGGACCGACGACGCCCGAGGCCGACGCTGTGCTCGCGCGCCGGGGCGCGCAGCTGCTGCCGGACATACTCGCCAACGCGGGCGGCGTGATCGTGAGCTATTTCGAGTGGGTGCAGGACCTGCACTCGGAGCGGTGGCTGCTGGAGGAGGTCGAGGCGCGATTGGCGGTGATCATGCGCCGTGCCTTCGACGCCGTGACCGCGCTCGCGAACGAGAAGGACATCTCGCTGAGGCTCGCGGCTTACGCGGTTGCGCTGCAGCGCATCGCGGCGGCGATCAACGAGTCGGAGTTGGCCCCACGCCGCAGCATCAGCACGGTCATCATGTAAGGCGTGGCTGGAAACAAGGCGTGGGATCGTTTCGAGTCCGACATCCAGGGACTGGCCGGTGAGCTGAAGCGGCACTACCGCAGCGCCGGCGACGCCCCGGCGATCAACCAGTCGCTCGAGCAGCTGCGCCAGGCCGCTGAGACTGTTTTCAAGTCCCTGGAGACCGCGACCCGCGACCCCGAGGTCCGGAACAAGACGAAGGAGACGGCGCGCTCGTTCGGCACGGCGGTAGCGGAGACGTTTCGCGACCTCAGCGACGAGATCGAGAAAGCCGTCCGCAGAAACTAGCCCGGCCTGGCGGCCGCCGCTTGCCTGACGGTCAGGATCCGTGCCACGTCCGCGGGCGAGA
>DASZJK010000267.1:0-3733 GCA_035948155.1 Candidatus Dormiibacterota bacterium | reverse complement strand
CGACCTGATCGGCGAGGTCGACCCGATCAAGGTCGCCGAGGGCCGCTACCTGGCCGACGAGCTGACCATCCACTACGGGCTGCTGCCTCGCACCAACCGCGGCATCTTCGGCATCAACGAGCTGCCGGACCTCGCGGAGCGAATCCAGGTCGGGCTGCTGAACATCATGGAAGAGAAGGACGTACAGATCCGCGGCTACCGAGTGCGGCTGCCGCTCGACCTTTTCGTCATCGCCAGCGCGAACCCCGAGGACTACACGTCGCGCGGCCGCATCATCACGCCGCTCAAGGACCGTTTCGGCTCGCAGGTGCGCACGCACTATCCGCTGAGCATCGGCGAGGAGATGCAGATCATGGAGTCGGAGCGGCACTCGGTGCCGGAGGATTTCGAGCTGATCTTCCCGTCCTTTATGAAAGAGATCGTCGCCGAGCTCACGCACCTCGCCCGCCGCAGCCCGCACATCTCGCAGTCGTCAGGCGTCTCGGTGCGCATGTCGATCGCCAACGTCGAGAACCTCGCCTCCAACTCCGTGCGCCGTGCCGCCCGACTTGGTGAGACGCTCGCGGTCCCTCGCATCACCGACCTCGCCTTTCTCACGTCGTCGACCGCCGGCCGCGTCGAGATCGAGGCGCTTGACGAGGGCAAGGAAGAGCAGGTCCTGGCGCGGCTCGAGCGCGGAGCCATCAGCTCGGTCTTCAGCCGCCACTTCTCGGCCTCCCAGTTCGAGGGCGTCGTGTCGCGGTTCGAGGACGGTGGACTGCTCGAGGTCGGCGAGGGGATCCCGGCGCGTGCTTACACGCGAGCGATCGGCGACGTGCCGGAGATCGTGACGGCGCTCAAGCGCCTCTCACTTCCGGATCGCCCGGAAGTCCGGGCGTCGGTGATCGAGTTCATCCTCGAGGGGCTGCACCTCAACAAGCGGCTCAATAAGGACGAAGTCGAAGGGCGCGCGATCTACCGGAGGTAGCTACTTCTGGATCGCGTAGATCCATGTGAACCCGATCACGATCAGCACGACCAGGACAAAGAAAACGAGCTCGACGCGAATGGCCAGCCGCACCAGGCGCCGCGCCCTCCGCGTTCGCGCTCCGCACTTCTCGCAGTAGGCCGCGTTCGGGACCAGCTGCGTGCCGCAGTTGTCGCACGCGACCTGGACGTTTTCCATGTCATCGAGTATGCGACTTCAGGAATGACAGGCCGCTGGGGTGTCGGTTTCCACCCCCGTTAACCTTGAGGAGATGGAACTCGAAGAGGAGATGTCGACGTCCGACGTCGTCCTGCTCCTCGGCTCCGTGCCGGAGCGGACGAGCGACCTCGTGTACTGGCTCGACGAGGCTCGCCTCCGCTACCGGCACGGTCCTGCCTTTCCGACCCTGGGGAGCTTGATCGCCCACCTCGTCGAGGCGGCGCCCAAGGTGGACGCACTCCTCCGTCACGCCCACCTGGACGGCCAGACCAGCGCCGACGTGCGGGCCGCCATCGACCCGGGCCACGACCAGGACCTGGCGGTGCCTCTCCAGGAGGCGCTCGAGGACTTTGCCCGCGTCCGTCGCAGAACGGTCGACCTGCTCCACGGCTGGGGCAAGGTGGAGTGGGACCGCGAGATCAGCGACCCAAGGGGCGGCGCCCTCACCTTGCTCGACGTGTGCCGGCTGGTGGTCAAACATGAGATGGCCCACGTGGCGCAGATCCGCAACCTGAGCGCATTGCTGCCTGAGCCGCGCGACCTCGGCCCCGTGCCGCCGGTGAAGATCAACGGCCAGTGAGCGACACCGAGGAAGCAGCACCGGCGGAGCAGTCTCGGCCCAAGTCTGGACGGTCGAAACGCAAGCGCAAGTCAGGCGGCGGGCGCGCGGCCCAGTACTGGATGGTCGTCAGCTCACCCGACAACTTTCGCAAGACGCGCGAGCACGGCTTCGCGATCCAGGGCCTGAAGAGCCGGCACCGGCGGCGCGTCGAGACGATGCGGGTCGGCGACCGCGTCCTTTATTACGTGACGGGCCGCATGGGATTCGCGGCCACCGTCACGGTCGCCTCCCCGATGTACGAGGACCACACTCCCATATGGCGCTCGTCGCGCCGAGACGAGGACTACCCGTGGCGCTTTCACATCCGCGCGGACATCGTGCTCGAAGAGATCGACTGGGTCCCGGCCAAGGAGCTCGCCTACAGGCTCGACTACGTCCGCAAGTGGCCGCCAGAGCACTGGACGCTCGCCTTCCAGGGCCACATCCACGCGCTGCCCCGCGCTGACTTCACCATCATCGAGGACGAGATCGCGCGCAGCTCGCGCCGGCGCAAGCAGCTCGCGGGATAGTGGCCACGCCACTCGGGATGGTCTGGCGCGACCTTCGGCGTCTCTACTCCTTTCATTTCCGCGACGAACGACGCGAGCGACTGTTCCTGACGGTGCTCGGTTTCGGCGTGACGGTCGGGATCGTGCGGACCATCACCGCGATGATCCGGGCCGGCGTGGGCCCGGTGCACAACGTCACCGCCGGCGGTCTGCACATCCATCACCTCGTGTGGGGGATTCTTCTCTTGATCCTGGTCGGCGTGATCTGGCTGCTCGAGTTCGGCGTCGGCTCGAGCTGGGTCTCCACCCTGACCGCCCTCGCTTTCGGCGTCGGCGCCGCCCTTGTCCTGGACGAATTCGCGCTGTGGCTCAACCTCAGCGACGTGTACTGGCAGCGCCAGGGCCGGGAAAGCCTCGAGGCGCTCGCCTTCTTCGGAGGAGTCCTGGTCGCGGGCACCGCCGGCTGGCCGTTTCTGCGTGACGTCGCCCTCCTGCTGACGCGCCACAAACCCCGCGCCGGCGGTGCTTATGAGTAGTGGCGATGAATCTCGAAGCGCACCGGATGTCCGCAGCCCACTCTGAGGACCAGGCGTTCGAGACGCTTTTCACATCCGAATACGCCCGCGTCGTCGGCATCGCCAATCGCGTCCTTGCGGATCAGCACGAGGCCGAGGACGTTGCGCAGGATGTGTTTGTCGACTTCCACCGCCTGCATTCCGCGACGGCGCAGTACGCGCCGGCGTGGCTCCACCGCGCGGCTGCGCACGCGTCGCTGAACCGGTTGCGAGGCGCGCGCCGCAGGCAGAAACGCGAGGTCGCGCAGGCGTTGGAGGAAGGCGACAGGACCGTGGATCCGCAAAAGCACCTCGAGGTCAATGAGGACCGCCGCCTGGTGCGCGCGGCGCTCGGACGGCTGGCGCCGAGGCCGGCCGCCGCGCTCGCGATGCGGGCGAGCGGACTGAGCTACGCGGAGGTTGCGCAGGCGCTTGGGGTCGGTATCGGACAGGTTGGAACTTTGTTGAGACGCGCGGAGGCAGCGCTGCGCAAGGAGGTCACTCGTGGCACATCTGACTGACGGAACACTTCGCCGGATGGTGGACGATCCGGACGCGCGAGCAGGCGCGGACGAGGCCCATCTGGACGGCTGCGCGGAATGCAAGACGCGCTTCGCGCGCATCTCCGATGACGCGCGGTCGATCGCGACACTGCTAGCGGTTCCCGACGCCCGTGTCGACGTGGCGGGCGCCTTCGACCAGGTTTCGCGCGCGCCGCGCTCGCAGCCCGCGCTCGTGCGCCTCCCCGTCCTCCGTTCGCCGGTCCGCCCGATCCGCCTCGCCCTTGTGGCGGCGGTGATGGTGGCCGCGCTCTCCCTGGTGGCGTTCGCATCGGCGGGACTCTTCTTCAAGCCGTCGACCGTCGTGGCCGTTCCTGTGACCG
>DASZJK010000266.1:0-10489 GCA_035948155.1 Candidatus Dormiibacterota bacterium | reverse complement strand
CGTCGCCTTGACGGTGATCATCACCGCGTCGACCGGCTCCGAAAGGAGCGGGGCCGCCTTCACCGATGCCGTGAAGTCGCCGAACCGCGTGCTCTCAACGCGGATGCCGCCGTCAGCAATCTCTCGAGCAGTGCTGTCGCCGGCGAGCACCTCCACCGAATCGCCGGCTCGCGCGAGCAGCCCCGCCATGAGTCCACCGACACCGCCGGGCCCAAGCACCGCGAAGCGCATCTGGAGGCCACTCTAGACTGACACCTCGTGGCAAGGAAACGCCGAATCCTGGTCACGGGCGTCGCGCGCTGGTGGGGTGCGCTCGTCGTGCAGAGGCTGGTCGAAGACCCGGACGTCGCCGAGGTCATCGGAATCGACATCCGCGAGCCTCGCTACGACCTCGGCCGCGCCGACTACCTGAAGCTCGATATCCGCCACTCGCTGATCGGGAAGCTCGTGCGCGCCGTCGGCATCGACACGGTCGTGCACACACTCACGCGGGTCGACTCATTCGACATGGACCCCGCCCGGGCACACGAGATGAACGTGATCGGCACACTCAACCTGCTCGCAGGATGCGCGGGGGAAGGCAGCCCGGTGCGGCGCTTCGTCCTGAAGTCGTCGGGCCACGTTTACGGGTCGCGCTCCGATCTACCAGCGGGACTGCGCGAAGACCACCGTCTCGACAGCAACTCGAAGCACCAGTTCGTGCGTGATATCGTCGAGGTGGAGTCGTACGCGAGCGACTTCGCGGCGCGCAACCCCAACATCACGATCCTCGCGCTGCGCTTCGCCAACAGCCTCAACCCCGATGAGCCGCAGCCGCTCGCGCGCTACCTCGACCTCGAGGTCGTGCCGACGGTGATCGGCTTTGACCCGCCGCTGCAGCTGATCCATCGCGACGACTGCATCGACGCGATCGTCAAAGCGACCAAGCGCGGACCCGGCGGCGCCTACAACATCGCGCCCGCCGGCAACGAGCCACTTTCGACGCTGCTCGACTCAGCCGGCAAGCTGCACGCGCCCCTGCTGCCACCAGTCGGTCTCGGTCTGGCGGCCCTCGCGATCCGCTCCACGGGCCTCGCGTTCCTGTCGCCGCAGCTGCTCGACCTCCTCCGGTGGGGCCGCACCCTTGTCGTGAACAAAGCCGTTCGCGGGCTGGGCTTTCGCGCCTCGCGTGACACGCGCGCCGCATTCGAGGACTTCGTACAGCAGCGCCGTGTGCTCAGCTACGAGCCCGACCGGCGCGCCTACCAGTACGAGAAAGAGCTCGAGGACTTCATCCACAGCCGTCAACTGGGGTCCTCCAATGGAGAGGCCGAGGTCGAGGAGGTCAGACCTCGCCCCCGCCTCCGTCGATCACGAGCACCTCACCGTTCACGTAGCTAGCGGCGTCTGAGGCCAGGAAGAGAACTCCCGCCGCCACCTCCTCCGGCATGCCGATCCGCCCCATCGGGTTTTGCGCGATCACGCGGTCGAGGATCTCCTGGTTGCCCCAGAGCGCCTCGGCGAAGCGGGTCTTGATAAGCCCCGGCGCGACGGCGTTGACCCGAACCCTGCCGCCGAGCTCGCGTGCAAGCTGGCGTGTGAGGTGGATGACTCCGGCCTTGGTCACGTTGTAAGCGCCGAGTCCGATTCCGGGCCGAAGGCCCCCGATGCTCGCGATGTTCACGATCGCGCCCCCGTGCGTCTCCATCGATGCCTCATAGACGAGCTTGGTCAGCACGAAGTAGCCGCGAAGGTTGACCTCGAAGGTCTTGTCCCACGACGCCAGGTCCGCGCCGATGATCGGGCCAAAGTAGGGGTTGGTGCCGGCATTGTTGACCAGGATGTCAATGCGCGAGAAGCGCTCGATCACGGCCTGGACGAGGCGCTCCAGCTCCTCGGGCCTGCCGGCGTGGGCGGCGATCGCGGTCGCCCTCTCCGGGTAACTGTGGTTGATGCGCTCGGCCTCGGCGTCGAGGTCGGCCTGCTTGCGACTCGACAGCACGACCGAAGCGCCGTGCTCGGCGAGGATCTCGGCGATCGCGCTCCCGATCCCCCGGCTGGCCCCCGTGACGAGCGCGACGCGCCCTGAGAGGTCGAAAAGGGAGCCCGCGGGCACGACTGATACGATAGCCGCCACTTAATTTCGAATTGGGGACTAGGGGTTAGATGGCGATAACGGGGAAGGCCGCCGAGGACATCCTCGAGCGGATCTTCCAGCCCACCACCAAACCGAGCGCGCGCGACCAGGCGGAGGAGACGCTTCGCCACCCCAAACGCGTCGTCTACGTCGCCATGTCAAACAAGAGCTTCTACTGGCGCGCCCACATCCAGAAGTTCGTGCTCGACTCGGGGATGGTGCCGATCAGCCCCTTCATGCTCTTCGACTACTACCTGATGCACACGGTCTCGAAGGACGTGGTGCGCGAGGCGATGAACAACCTGCTGGCGCGAAGCGACGAGGTGTGGGTGTTCGGGCGCCTATCGCTTGGCGTGAAGGTGCAGGTCGGCATCGCCAAGCGGATGAGCAAGGCTGTGCGCTACTTCGACATCTCAGACCTGCCCGTGGCGGTGATGCCGATCAGCGAGGAGACGGCGCAGGAAGAGCTGCGGGACTAGCCCGGGGCTCGGCGCTGCACGGGGCGCGAGTCGACGCGCCGGTGCCAGGCGTCTGGATTGCGCAGCTCTCTGAGCGTGGGCATCATCTCCGGTCCGTCCCAGACTCGATTCAGCACCGACAAGCCATACCGGTCGTAAACCGCCTGGCAGAACGCCTCGCCGGACCTGTACTGCTGCAGCTTCAGGTCGAGCCCGGTGAGCTTCCAGATGAGCATCTCGAACGCGCTCTTGCCGGTGCTCCGCTCGCGGTAAGCCTTCTCCAGCCGGTCGAAACCCGGCAGCAGCTTGCTCCCGAGCCTGTTCATCACGAGGTTGCTGTAGCCCTCGACCACCGACATCGTCCCCTGCACGTCGCGCATGACACGCCACTGCGCGGGCAGCACGCCGGCGAACGCCGCGAATCGCGTGACGGCCGGCCCCTTTCGGGCCACCGTATCGATGAGTGTCTTGACCGATTCCTCCATGTAGCGTCGCAGCCATGGGTGGGCGGCGAACTGCCACGCGTGCGTCATCTCGTGGAGGATCAGCCACCGGCGCAGGTCTTCCGCGGGCAGGTCGGCCCGGCGCTCCCACTCCTCGACGTTGGTCTCGACCAGGTATAGGCCTTCGCCGCCGATCGGCTCCGCGCCCAGCAGCTGCGGGTCGTACTGGCCGAGGACGCGCCTTCCGATGAACGCCAGCATGTAGCCGACGTAGCGATTCACCCCCGCCCGGCCCACCTCGACGGCCAACGAGTTCGGCATGCGGCCGCTCTCCAGCACCGGGTCGACCACGCGTCGAAAGATCTCGAGGTTGAGGTCGAGCCATCCCTCGCGGTCGAGGGCCTCGAAGCCCGGCATCGAGACCCCTTTGGGGAGCGGACCGACGAAATCGAGCAGGGGCTTGTGGAGCTTGTCCGCGAGCTGGCGGTAGCTCGAAGCGGCGGCCGTGAGCCTGGCCTGCGGCTCGTTTGCGTTGTCCATGCGCGCACGCGCCGTTTGCCGGACCTCGTCCCAGTCGAGCAGGAGCGCCGAGCCGCCCCTGGGCCGGACGGCTTCGGCCACAGCGGCCATCGCCAGTCCCGCCAGCACGCCGTAGAGAGCCGTACGCCCGGCTGAGCGCCTCATCCCCCTACCAAGGGTACGTGCGCGGAGGCCTCAAACTTGCGCCTGATGGTGACGGCGGAGTACCAGCCCTTCTTCACGGCCAGCGTGGCCGCGAGCGCCGCGCTGATCGGCTTGCTGTTCGTGTCGGTATCGATCGCGCCCGAGCGGGTGTTCGGTGAGCAGTCGGACGCGGTGCGCCAGGCTCAGGCGCTGAGCGCCTTCACGGCGCTCTCGAACGTCTTCTTCATCTCGATGTTGGCGCTGATCCCGAATGTCATCTTTGGACTGGTGGTGTGGATCGTGTCTCTGCCGGCCGCCGTGCAGACGCTGGCGCTGCTCCGTCACGCCGGCAGGTGGCGGCAGACCGGCATCGTGGTGCGGGGCCTCGTTCTCTTCCTCGCCAGCGCTGTCATCTACGGCTACGAGTTCGCCCTCGGCATTCAGCTGTGGCGCGATCCCAGGAGCGTAGGGATCCTGATCAACCTGCTCTTCGTGCTCGTGGGCGCCTACGCCGTCGGGCTCGGGCGAGCCTGGGAGCTGCTGGGGGCGCCGCGCAACGGCCTGATCTGGAGTGGGGTCGATCTGATCGGCTCAGCGCTGCGCCGCCGCCCGCCGGGGAAGCCCGAATCGCAGTTACCCCGGGGGCCAAAACCCTCGGATAGTCGCGACTAACCGAAGGTGGCGCCGGGAGCGGTAGGCCCTAGTAGATGTACGGCCAGTGCCGGTTGCGCTTGAAGACGACCTTGCAGCCGTCGCAGCGAAACACGATCTGAACGTGCCGCCGCCCGATGGCCTGCGCGTCGCGGCCGCAGACCGGGCATGAGGCCGTCTCCTCCATGTACATCGCGGGGATGGGGTCAACCTTGATCTCTAGACGCCGTCTTTTCTTTGACATTTACCTCTTTGTTGCCTTTCCCTCAAACCGGGTTTGTAGTCAGACGTCGAGCTGGGTCACGTCCAGGTTCTTCAGGTCTTCCGGGGGTTCTACGCCCGCGTTCTGAAGCCGTTTCAGGAGCGCGAGGATGTAGCGAACGCCGGCGAGATTCACGTGGTGCTCTCGCGTAAGGGTTTGAATCGCCTGCAGCTTCATCACATCTCGGCGGGAATAACGCCTGCGATTTGTAACGGTGCGTTTGGGCGAAATCATGCTCAAGTGCTCGTACATCATCAGCGTCCGCGGGTGCACCTCCAGGATCTCCGAGGCTACGCTCAGGGTGAAGATGGGCTTGTCGAGCTCGGAGTCGTGATCGTTCGCGGACGAAGTCGCGAATGTATCGCGGGACTTGACCTTCATTTCTTTCTGTGGCGGGCGGGTTGTTTCGTTTAAGCGATTGTGGGCCTAACTTTGGGTGACAGCATCGATGGCAGGTTCGGTGCAATTCTGCGGGGCGCTAATGGGTCAGGCAAAGTATTTTTGTTAAGGAGTGCGGTTATATCGCCTAACTCGGGGCCGCCAGGCGGCCTTTTGTAGCCTGTCTGCGGTTCATATAGTTAGCGGCCGTGCACGCGCTCCTCAGTCTCCTGCTCGTAAGCCTGTCGGTCGGCTTGAGCAACTTTGCGGGCGCGATCGGGATCGGCCTGAGCGGGATCAACGTCAGGACCCGTCTCCGCGTGGGCATCGCGTTCGGGTTCTTCGAGGCGCTGATGCCGGTCCTCGGCCTGCTGCTGGGCGAGGCGGTCGCCGGGATATTCGGCCACTACGGCAAGTACGTCGGAGCGGCGCTGCTGGTCCTGACCGGCGCCTACACGATCATCCAGGCACGCGTCACAGCGGTCGAGCAGAAGGCGCGGATGCCGCGCAGCCTTCGCATGCAGAGCCTCCTCATCCTGGCGCTGGCACTCAGCATCGACAACCTCGCGGTTGGCTTTGCCCTCGCCGTCTACCACATCGACATCGTGCTGGCCGGGTTGACTTTTGGCGTGGTCAGCATCGGGATGTCCCTTCTCGGTCTCGAGCTTGGCCACCGGGTGGGCAAGCGCGTCGAGGCATGGAGCGAGGAGATCGGGGGCGGCGTGCTGATCCTCGTGGGGGTCGCGATCGGGGTCGGGGTTCTAGGCTAAGCGCGTGAGCGCGCAGCCTTCGCTGGAGCAGGTGCTGTTGACCAGCGCCGGCCACGTTGCGATGGTCACGCTCAACCGGCCCGCACAGCGCAACCCGCTTTCCGCGACGATGCTGCGCGACCTCACGTCGGCCCTTCGCTGGTGCAAAGACGAGAACGACGTGCGCGTCGTCGTGCTTACAGGGGCGGGCCGCGTCTTCTGCGCGGGCGCCGACCTGTCGAGCTTCGACGGCGACACGCCGGCCGTCGACAAATTCCGGAGCCGAGACCTGTTCGTCGAGCTCTTCTTCCTGATGGCAGAGCTCGGCAAACCGATCGTCGGTCGCATCAACGGACACGCACTCGCGGGCGGCTTTGGCCTTGCGTGCTCGTGCGACATCCTCGTCGCCGTCGACACCGCAGCCTTCGGCACGCCCGAGATCAATGTCGGGATCTGGCCGATGATGATCCAGGCCATCCTGTCGCGAAACATCCCGCGCAAGGCGCTGCTCGAGATGGAGATGCTCGGCGACCGCTGGACCGCGGCGCAGCTCCAGTCGCTGGGCGTCGTCAACCGCGTGGTGCCCCACGAGCGGCTCGACTCGACCGTCGACGAGATCGCCGAGCGGTTGGCCAGGAAGTCACCGGTGGCGATGCGACTCGGCCGCGATTCGTTCTACCGCCAGCAGGACATGGACTTTCGCGCGGCGATGCACTACCTGCACGGCCAGTTCCTCCTGGTCTCGCAGACGGAGGATTCGCGCGAAGGCATCAAGGCGTTCTTCGAAAAGCGCGAACCGGACTTCAAAGGCAAGTGACCGAGCGGTCGCGCGAGCTCCGCGACAAAGCGCGCAAGGGTGGCACGCGATACCTGCCCAAGCTGCGTGAGCAGCACAAGCTGACCGCCCGAGAGAGGCTCGACCTCCTGCTCGACGCCGGGTCCTTCGTCGAGGATGGGCTGCTGGCCAACGTGCTGGCCGAGGACCTGCCCGCGGACGGAGTCGTCACCGGCCTCGGCACCATCGAGGGCCGGCAGGTCGCCGTCATGGCCAACGACCCGACGGTCAAGGCGGGCAGCTGGGGCGCGCGCACCGTCGAGAAGATCGTCCGCGTCCAGGAGACCGCGCAGCGCCTTCGCGTACCGCTCTTCTACCTGGTCGACTCCGCGGGCGCGCGCATCACCGACCAGATCGAGATGTTTCCCGGACGGCGCCACGCCGGACGCATCTTCTACAACGAAGTCCAGCTGTCCGGCCTCGTGCCGCAGATCTGCATGCTCTTCGGTCCATCCGCTGCCGGCGGCGCGTACATCCCCGCGTTCTGCGACGTGGTGATCATGGTGGAGGGCAACGCATCGATGTATCTCGGATCTCCACGCATGGTCGAGGTCGTGGTCGGCGAGAAAGTGACGCTGGAGGAGCTGGGCGGGGCGCGAATGCACAACACGGAGAGCGGCCTCGGCGACGCGCTCGTGGCTGACGACAGAGAGGCGATCGAGCTTGCGAAGGCCTACTTCCGCTACATGCCGCAGCGGTCAGGCGAGAAACCTGCGTCATGCCCGGGCAAGGCGCCACGCGAGTCCTCGAAGCCCACCGCGGAGCTGATCCCGAGCGAGCCAAATCGCGGTTACGACATGCGCAAGTTCATCGACGCGCTCATCGACGAGGGCAGCTGGTTCGAGATCAAAAAGCTCTTCGCCAAAGAGCTGCTCACTGGATTCGCCCGGCTCGACGGCATGCCGGTCGGCGTGGTCGCAAACCAGCCGATGCAGAAGGGCGGCGTGCTTTTCAACGACTCGGCGGACAAGGCCGCGCGCTTCATCTGGCTGTGCGACGCGTTCGAGCTCCCGCTGCTGTTTCTCGCCGACGTGCCCGGTTTCATGATCGGAACCGACGTCGAGAGGCGCGGCATCATCCGCCACGGCGCAAAGATGATCAGCGCCGTCTCGGAGGCGACCGTGCCAAAGATCTCGGTCATCGTGCGCAAGGCTTACGGCGCGGGGCTGTACGCGATGGCGGGGCCGGCGTTCGACTCCGACGCGGTCCTGGCATTGCCCTCGGCGCAGATTGCCGTCATGGGACCGGAGCCGGCGATCAACGCGGTGTTCTTCAACAAGCTCGCCGAGCTGCCCGAGGACCAACGCGAGGCGCGGCGGAAGGAGCTCGAAGAGGAGTACGCGCAGGACGTCGACCTCTACAAGCTCGCGGCCAACCTGATCGTCGACGACGTCGTCGAGCCCGAAGAGCTGCGGGACCAGCTGATCGCGCGCTTTCGCGCGTATTCGACTCGCCGCGCGCAGCGCGTCGACCGCAAGCACGGAGTCTTCCCGGTCTAGAAGAGCTTCGCCGCCACCAGGCCGAGGCCCAGCAGAACAACGCCCCACGAGAACGCGCCTAACGCAAGCTCGAGGGGTCGCAGCAGCACCGGTTCGTCGAGCTCTGTCTGCGTCCCATCCTGGAGCGTCAGAGTCCCACTGACCGATCGCGTCTTCCGCCGCAAGGTGCGTGCCGGTGTGCTGAGCGCGCGCTGGCCGTAAGAGAGCGCGTACGCCGCGCCGGCCGCGACGACCGCGCCGATCGACAGCGCTGCGGTCTGGGCGAAGTAAGCGGTAAGGACGGGAAACGCGCCCCACGACAGCGCAAACCAGAAATCGCCGTGCAGCCGGCCGCCGAGCAGCTCCAGGTTGTAGGCGAAGACGAACAGCACTCCGGCGGCGATGAACGGAAGCAATCCGATCCCCACGACGGTCATGCCGGCCACACCCAGCGTGACCGCGCCAACCAGCCCCGCGATGGCGGCGGTCCACAGAACGCTGGAGGGAATCTCCGTGCGCAGCGGTCGCCCACGAAGCTCGTCGAGCGCGTGCGCCGAGATCCCGACGGCGAAGAAGAAGGCCACCAGTGTCGCCAGAAGGCGCGCGGGATCCACGTGCCGCGCGAGACCTGCGCCGATCAGAACGTAGGACAGGTGCCAGGCGCTGTACGGCGGGTGCAGCAGCGCGATGACATCGCGCCGCCAACCGCCGGTCTTGGCGGCGTAGTACGCGGGCGCCAGCTGGATGTCAGGCATGGTGCTTGCGTCCCCACATCACGAGACCGCCCCCGAGGCTCATCACACGATCCTCGACGTCGACAATGCCCGCCTCGCGCCACGCCTCGAAGATCCTGTCCATCGGCCAGCGGCGGTAGAAATCCTCGATGTTCGGACCGAGAAACCGCCCCGCCCTCCACCACGCCCGTCCGCCCAGGAGATAGCCGCCCGAAGGCATCAATGCCCGCGTGTAGACGCGCCAGCTCAACCGCCACACAGGATTCGGCGGGACGAAGAAGTCGAGGCCGGCGAGCACGCCTGACGGCCGCAGCACGCGCGCCAGCTCGCGAAGCGTCGCCGCCGGATCCGCGACGTAGCGCAGCAGGTAGGTGAATGTGACCGCATCGAATGAGGCATCAGGGAAGGTGAGCTGCTCGGCGCGGGACTGCTCGAGGTGAATCCGCTGGTCCAGGCCCGACTTGTAGACGCGCTTGCGGCCGACCTCGAGCATCGGCTCGCTCAGATCAACCCCGACGATGTCGGCATGGGTGGCTTGTGCAAGAGCGATCGCCACGCCCGCCGTGCCGGTGGCGACGTCGAGGATGCGCTTCGGTTTGGTGCGGGCGACGTGGCGCACCAGCTCGCGCCGCCACTCTCCGTTCTGACCGAGAGATAGGGTTTCGGCCAGGCGGTCGTACCTCGGAGGCAGGCTCTCGAACAAACCCGCCGCGAATGCGTTCTCCGGGCTGGCGGCCATCGCGCGGGAACAGCGTACGGGTAGTCGGGCAGCGCTGGACGTGGGTCTTTCTCCCCCGGCTGCTAGCTTCGTGGCGTGGCGACCTGGGGCGAGTTCGAAGCCGCTGATCCGGAGTTCGCGCTGCGCGTCCGCAAGCTGATGACGACGCGCAAGCACCTGACGATGGCCACGCTCCGGCGGGATGGCTCGCCGCGCATCAGCGGCACCGAGCTCCAGTTCGCCGGCGACGACCTGCGGATCGGGTCCATGACCGGTGCCCGCAAGGCCCTGGACCTTCGCCGCGACGCGCGCGTCGCCATCCATGGTCCCACCCACGATCCGGCCGGGAGCGGGCGCTGGCGAGGCGAGGCGAAGATCGCGGGCCGTGCGGTGGAGCTTCCTTCGAACGACGATGCACACGCGTTTCGAATCGACATCGACGAGGTCGTGATCACGCGGCTCAACGCAGCGCGGGATCGTCTGGTGATCGAGTCCTGGAATCCCGGGCGCGGCTACCGGAAGGACGAGCGCGCCTAGACGAAAAGCGGCTCGCTGTGGTTGCGCTCGAGAAGCTTCTGCATGTCGGAATCGGACGGAGCTTCATGGAATCTCTTGGCGGCGTCCAGGACCAGGGGCAGAAGGTCGACATCACCGACGCTGTTCAGGAACACGCCTTTCCTGGCCAGCACCCACCACACCGCCATGTCGATGTCGTCGGGCGACTCGAGGGGCTGATACCAGGTCGTGCGCGTGTGGTCGCTGTCCATCCACGGTCGCAGCGCGATCGACTTGATCGTCTGCACCGCCACGTTGCGTTCCCTGCACGTTTCGACCAGCGCCTCGAAGTTCTCCCGGTAGTAGCGGTTCTGCAGCGTCAGGTAGTTGCATGGGAGCAGCACGGAGTCGAAATCGAAGCGGTCGAGGCTGCGCCGGTGCGTGGCCGCGATCTGCGCTCCGTGGCCCGTGACGCCGATCCACGTGATCAAACCTTCGGCGCGCGCCTG
>DASZJK010000265.1:0-2233 GCA_035948155.1 Candidatus Dormiibacterota bacterium | reverse complement strand
CGCCGCGTGGTCGGATGGTTCGGCCGCGAGCGCTGCATGTTCGGGTCCGACTGGCCGGTTTGCCTGCTCGCGGCGAGCTACGCACAGGTGATGGAGGCGATGCGGCAGATCACCGGTTTCGACGAAGAGATATTCGGCGGGACTGCGCGCCGGGTCTACGGACTGGCCGAGCTCTAGGCCACCTTGTCGACGACCTCGCTCCAGCGCTCGTCGATTCGCCGCACCTTGTAGAAGAGGAACGCGGCGGCCCACGTCACAACGAACGCGCCCACGATCACGTAGCCCGATTTGCCGATGAAGTCGAAGCCCGCGATGGCGTCGTAGATCCCGCCGTGCAGTCGGAAGATGTGGATCAAGATCTGGGCCAGCTCGACCACGCCCACAAACAGCGCGATGAACACCGACAGCGACGTCACCGTCAGGTTGTAGAAGACCTTGCGGATCGGGCTCGCGAACGCCCACGAGTAAGCCTTCGACATGAAGGCCCCGTCGGCCGTGTCCATTAGCGACATGCCGGCGGCGAAGATGAGCGGCAGCGAGATCACCGCGGCAAACGGCAGCCCCTGCGCTGCCGCGCCCGCCGAGATCGCGAGCAGCGCCACCTCGGACGCGGTGTCGAAGCCGAGCCCGAAAAGGAATCCGACCGGGTACATGTGCCAGCTCTGATCGACAAGGCGGAACACGCGGCCGAACAGCCTCGTCATAAGGCCGCCTGACATCAGCTCCTGCTCGAGGCTTTCGCGGTCGTATACGCCGCGACGCATGTTGCGGTAGACGCGGACGATGTCGAGCAGGACAGCAAGGTTCAAGATCCCGATCGCGACCAGGAATCCACCCGAAACCAGCGTGCCGACAGCGCCGCCGATGCTCCTCAGCTCGCCGCTGTTCGAGACGACCCCCTCGACGATCCACTTCACCGCGAGGCCCAGCGCGACGGCGATGAGAAGGACGACCGTCGAGTGGCCCAGCGAGAAGAAGAAGCCGACCCCCACTGGTTTGCGACCGTTCTGGAGGAGCTTGCGCGTCGTGTTATCGATCGCCGAGATGTGGTCGGCGTCGAAGGCGTGCCGCAGTCCGAAGGTGTAAGCCAGACCCCCGAGGGCGAGAAAGCCAGGGTGGCTCGCTCCGTAGACCAGAAGCAGGCCCCAGCCCAGCAGATGGAGAACCGCCACCGAGCCGAAAAAGCCTGCCATGCGCCGGCGCTCCCCCCGGTCGAACGACCGGCTGAGGAGCACAGACACCGAAGCCATCCCGGGAAGCCTAACCCTTATCGCGAACGAGTCGCAACTGCGTATTCAAGTCGGCCCGCCGGACTTGCGACTCGATCGCGGTAACGGGCGTGCGGTAGGCTTCGAGTCGGTGGACCCGGACCAGCTCCCGCCGCAGATCCGGCTCGTCCTGAAGTATCTGGATGGCGCGGTCAGGGCACGCGAGCCGGCCATCCGGGCCAGGGTCGAACGCCTGCGGGCGATTCATCCACATTTCACCTCAGAACAATTGGCGCGCGAGCTGATCCGTTCCACCCGCCGCCGCGTCGCCGCCACCGGCGCACTGAGCGGCGCTGCATCGATTGCACCCGGCATCGGCACAGCGCTCGCCATCGGGACGATCACAAGCCAGACCCTCTATGCGCTGGAGCAGGAGGTCGAGCTCGTGCTCGGCATCGCCAAGATCTACGGTCACGCGCTCGCCGAATCGGACGACCGCGTGCTCGAGGCTCTCGTGGTCGTCGGCATCACAAGCGGCGCGGTCAAGCTGCGCGAGGACGTGATCGTCGCCGGCGGCGAGCGCCTCGCAATCGGAGCGTTCCGCAGGGTGCCGGGTTTGCTGCTCCGCCACGGCGGTGGACGGCTCCTGACGCGGATCCTCACTCGGGTCGGGACCACAGGCGGCGCGAAGTTGGCGGCGCGCGTCGTGCCTCTCGGCGTCGGCGTTGGGCTCGGTGCAGGGTTCGACTGGGTCGCTGTGACTGCGCTGGGTCGGGCTGCGATGCGCTACTACGGCCCGGGCGGCCCGGGCGCCAGACCCTTCTTACTTGCTCCCGAAGATCCCTCGAACGTCGAATTGGGCCACTGACAGGATCTGGTCAAACGTGCACTTCTTCGGGGGCTTGTCGGTGCGCCACCGGAGGAACCCGGTGGCGTGGCGAAATCGCTCGCCCGCCTCGAGCTTGTCGTAGGTGACCTCGCACACGAGCTGAGGTTTGACCGAGACCCACTCGGTGTCCTTGCCC
>DASZJK010000264.1:0-2383 GCA_035948155.1 Candidatus Dormiibacterota bacterium | reverse complement strand
CCCGACGGCTCCTACCTGCGATCCGATGCGGCGGCGCTGCCCTTCGCCGACGCGTCTTTCGACCTGGTCGTGTTCTACAACTCCCTCATGGACGTGGACGAGATGGAAGGCAGCGTGTCGGAGGCGGCGCGAGTGCTGGCGCGCGGCGGTCATCTCTGCGCGTGCGTCACGCATCCCACTGCCGACGCCGGTAGGTTCGTGTCGGGCGAGCCAGATGCCGCATTTGTGATCGAGGACACGTACCTCGGTCCTCGACGCTGGTTCGAGATGCAGACCGAGTGCGATGGGCTCGAGATGCATTTCACGGGTTGGGCGTACCCACTTGAGGCCTACTTCAAAGCCATGGAGCGTGCCGGCCTCGTGGTCGAAGCGCTCCGCGAGCCAAGAGTGGACGATCCAACGGTCCTGAAGGATCCGAGCGAGGAGCGCTGGCGCCGGGTCCCCATGTTTCTGATGTGGCGCGCGGTCAAAATTTGATCCATGGCTGAGGACCGAGAAGACCTGCTGCGCCACTACCGCGAGTCGCGCGTGAAGATGCTCGCCGCGATCGACGGCCTCACGGACGAGCAGATGTCCGAGCCGAGCATCGACGGCTGGGCCGTCAAGGACCATCTCGCCCACCTCGCGCTTTGGGATGACCTCCGCGCCGCTGAGGTCGAGCGGATCTCCGCCGGTTTCGAGTCGGCCTGGAAGATGACCGAGCACCAGGACGAGGAGCACAACGCTGCCGGCTACGAGCTCAGGCGCTCGCTGTCCGCGACCCAGGCCAGGTGGGAGCTGGAGCAGTCAAGGCGGAAGCTGCTCGAGGCGATCACGGCGGCGACGCCCGACGCGCTCGACCAGTCTCGCTACGGCGCCGCCGGTCTGCGGAGCCAGCACGAGGACCAGCACGCGGCCTGGATCGCGCGCTGGCGCGGCGAAAATGGCTTCTAACCTCGGATCGTCCGGACGATCCGACATTTTTGGGCTCGCGAACCTCGGATAGTCCGGACCATCCGGGACCCAGGCGGGCAGAAGAATTCCTTACTTTCCGTAGCCGGGCGTGGTGCATTTGCTCCAAGCTATTGAGCTACAGCCGAATTCGACGCAGCAACCCCAGAAGGAAAAACCCCACATGTCCATCGCCCGAGAAATCGAAGACATCGCTCGCGACCTGATCAAGCACCAGCACGACCATCCCCCGGTCCGTGACCTCAACCGTGAGATCGAGCGCCGCCAGACCTTCGCCGACCGCGTTGCCGGAGACTTCGCCCGATTGGTCGGCAGCTGGGCCTTCGTGCTGGCCCAGGTCGGGATCATGGTCGTTTGGGTCGGGCTGAACGCCCTCAACCTGATCCATCCGTGGGACCGCTATCCGTTCCTCTTCCTGAACTTCATCCTCAGCCTGGAAGCGGCGCTATGGGTTTCGGTCGTCCTGATGGCGATGAATCGCCTCACGGATCGCGACCGTCTCCGCGCCCAGCACGAGTTCGAGCTGAACGTCAAGGCCGAGGAAGAGCTGAAAGCGCTGATGAATCACCTGATGCACCAGGACGAGATCCTGCTGCAGATCGTCAACCGGCTCGATCGCGGCGACCGCGAGATGAAGCGGCTCGCACGCCGCATGGAACAGGCGATCGAGGCGATCGACGCGAGCACACCGCCCGCTCCGCGACCCGCGGACGCCGAACGGCCTCCCATCAGCGTCCCGGCGCCCTAGCTCCCCACGCGGTAGACCGCGTACTCGCCGTCGTCGTAGACAAGCCTGCCGTGCGCGTCCCAGTACGCCCGACTGGCGCCCCGCGGGATCTCCTGCGGGCCGATCATCACGTAGTCGACGCCGTACTTCTTGACGAGGTCCAGCGCCGCCGGGTCGCCGTCGAGGATTCGCCTGTCGTCCGCGCCCTTCTGGACGTAGTCGGCGAGGCCGTAGGTCCACAGCCAGCCGGGATAGCCGATCAGCTCGCGGCGGCCCGCGAGCGTCGGAATGGGGCTGTTGTGGTCGTCCGCCACCGCGAAAACCGCGTACGGGCTCGTGTTCTGGCGGACCCACTGCGCAACCTTGAGGCCGCCCGCGTCGGTGAACTCGACGCTGCTCACGCTGAAATCGGACGCGCGGGAGAGATCGAGGAAGCCCGCAAGGCAGAGTAAGAGGAGAAACGCGACGGCCGACAGGGCTACCCCGCGCCCGCGCCGCAGCATGCCGGCGAGGACCCCACCGACGACGACGCTGCCGAGCAGCGCCCAGTACACAAAGAACTTGGTGGTGTCCCAGTTCCACGGCTGCAGCACGATGACGTTTGGCACAACGAACCACAGCCACATCGGAGCGAACCAACGCGGGAAGGCCGTCGGGAACCAGCGCGTCAGGAAATGGCCGGCGACGATCAGCGGCGCCAGCAGC
>DASZJK010000263.1:0-2016 GCA_035948155.1 Candidatus Dormiibacterota bacterium | reverse complement strand
GGGAGGCCCGGCCGGAAAAGCCCTCGTCGGATCTTCGGCGCCCAATGCGGCCCATCTCCGGGTTCAGCTCCTGTGCTGCTCGCTCACGCATGCACGATGCGCTCGCTGCGCTGCTCGGCGCTTCACCCGGATCTGGGCCGCCTGGATCGCCGAATCTCTCGACGAGGGTTTTCCGCCGTGCCTCTATGTGGCGAAGGCGACGCTCGAAACGAAGACATTCACCTCGCCGACCTCGAGGCCGAGCATCCGCTCCGTCGCTTCGACGACGTTTGCCTGCACCGCCGCGGCGGCGTCGGCGAGCCTGGCCTCCGAATCGACGGTGATGAACACCTCGAGATGGATCGAACGATCGCCCTCGATGTGCACGCGGACTCCGCGATGCGCAGCCTGCCGGCGAACGAAGTCACCGAAATGACGCGCGGCCGCCTCGTCCATTCCCTCCACGCCCTCGACCTCGCACGCGGCCAGCGCGGCGATGCTGGCGATCACCTCGTTGGCAACTCGGACCGCCCCCAGCGAACCGTTCTCACTCATAACCGATTGATCTTAGGCCCTGGGACCCGACCGGGCGTGATGAACCGGTTTACGCGCGCTCGACGTAAGACTGGTCGCGCGTGTCGACCCGGATGACGTCGCCCGACTGGATGAACAGCGGCACGTTGATCGTTGCGCCGGTCTCCAGCTTGGCCGGCTTGCTCCCACCGCTCACCGTGTCGCCCCTGAAGCCGGGGTCGGTGGAGACGACCTTGAGGTCGACGTTGATCGGCAGCTCGACGCCGATCAGGCGGTCCTGGTAGCGCTGCAGGAAGACCGTGCTGCCCTCCTTGAGAAGCGGCAGGACGTTCTCCAGCATGTCTTCGTCCACGGGCACCTGGTCGTAAGTCTTGGTGTCCATGAAGTAGTGATGCGCGCCGTCCGAGTAGAGGTAGGTCGCCTCGGTGCTGTCGATCCGCACCGCGCGGTACTTGTCGCCGCTGCGAAAGCTCTGCTCGAAGATCGAGCCCGTGAGCACGTTGCGCAGCTTGGCCTTGATCACGGCGCCTGCGCGCGCGAGCTTGATGTGCTCGACGGTGACGATGGACAGCAGCTGGCCGTCCATCTCGAACATCGTCCCGTTGCGAAAGTCGTTCGTAGAAATCATTCGTGCGTCGCCAGAAACTCCAATGCCAGCTCATATCCCGCAAAACCGAGACCGGTAATCACGCCGCGCGCTGCGCGCGCTGTCACGCTGCGGGTGCGCCACTCCTCGCGCGCGTGGATGTTCGAGATGTGGACCTCGACGACCGGCAGCGCAAGGGCCTGCAAGCAATCGTAGAGCGCGATCGAGTAGTGGCCCAGAGCCGCGGGGTTGAGCACGATGCCCACGGACCCAGGGGCCTCCTGGTGGAGGAAGTCGATGATCGCTCCCTCGCTGTTGCTCTGGAAGAAGCTAACCTCCAGGCCGAGCTGGCTGGCCTTGGCTTCCACCACGCCCCGCAGATCGGCCAGCGAACGGGTGCCGTAGATGTGCGGCTCGCGCTTGCCCAGGAGATCCAGGTTCGGGCCGTTGACGACCACTACCTTTTTCACGCCAGCGACCTCGTGACCACCCGGCGCACGAGCGCTCCGGAAACCGCATGGCCGATCTCCGCGTGGCCGATCCGCCGTGGCATCACCCAGGCGACCTTGCCCCGGCGCGCTTTTTTGTCGAGGCTGATCGCCTGGAGCACGCGGTCGGGCTCGGCGTGCGGCGGCCGGTCGGGCAGGCCCAACGACTCCAGCAGCGCGTCCTGCGACTCGACCAGGCGCTTGCTGCACAGCTCCATGGACAGCGCGATGCGCGCGGCCACGCGCATGCCGAAGGCGACCGCGCGGCCGTGCGTGATCCGGAATCCGGTCGCGGCCTCGAGTGCGTGGCCGGCAGTGTGGCCGTAGTTGAGGATGGCGCGCGGTCCGCGATCCCTCTCGTCCTTGGCGACGACGAGCGCCTTCGCGGCGACGCACCTGAACACCACGCGCTCGAGCATGGAAAGGTCC
>DASZJK010000262.1:0-7015 GCA_035948155.1 Candidatus Dormiibacterota bacterium | reverse complement strand
GCCGGGGACCGAGGCCGACTTCCTCGCGCCGCTTCCGGTCAGCGTCATCCCGGGTCTTGGTCCCAAGACGGAGGAGCGACTTCACGCGATGGGTCTGCGCACGGTCGGTGCGCTGGCCGCGTACGAGACGCAGCGATTGGTCCAGGCGCTGGGCACCAACGGCGCCGTGCTGCAGCGCCTGGCCCAGGGTCGCGACCGCACGCCGGTCGACGGCAGCCGGCCCGCCAAGACCATCTCCGCCGAGACCACGTTCGATACCGACGTCAGCGACCGCGGCCAGCTCGAGCATGCGCTGCGGGACCTGACCGACCGCGTCACCGAACGCCTCAAGACCGACGGCGTGCGCGCGCGCACGGTCTACGTGAAGCTGAAGCTCCCGGACTTCAGGCTGGTGAGCCGCCAGGTGAGCCGGACGAGCCCGACCGACGACGTCGAGACGATCTTCCGCGCCGCGCGCTCGGCGCTGGAGAAGTCGCACGTGGACTCGAGGGCGGTGCGGCTGATCGGGGTTGGCCTGTCCGGCCTCGAGCACCCGGACTCTGATTCCTTGCAGCAGCTGAACCTCGGGTTCGATTAGGCGTCCGGTCAATCACGGGCCGCGGCAGCGCGGCCAGCACATCGCCTACCGTCCCCCACCCGAGCTTTTCCTTCGCCCGGTGGATGAGCGCACGAAACACCATCGCCGTCGCCCGCGCGTCGTCGAGGGCGGCGTGCGCAGGAGTGACGTCGAGGCCGAGCTCCTGGACCAGGCGAGCGAGGCCGGGCGTCTGACCCTTCGGCAGGTCGAGAACGAGCCGAGCCAGGGCCGTGGTGTCGATGATCGGATGCTCGAGCGGGCTCTCCAGGCCGCGGCCGACGAGCCAGGTGTCGAATGCATCGTGGCTGTGCTCGACGAGCACCGCGCCCTGGGCGAAGCGCAGGAATCCTCGGCGCGCGTCCCTGAACTCGGGCGCACCGATCAGCATCGAGCGGTCGATGTGGTGTCGCCTCCGGGCATAGGGATTGATCGGCGCGCGGCAGTCGACCAGCGTGTCGAAGAACGAAAGCGTGCGGTCGAGGGTGAAGCGCTCGGCGCCCATCTCGAGGACGAGGAACGGCGCGTTGCCGGTCGTCTCCACGTCGAGCGCGACGAACTGCGCATCGTCGAGCTTCGTCCGATGGGTGACCTCGGGGGCGTCGACTGCGATCTCCTCCCACGGCACCGGCTCGGTCGCTCCTCGCGGTTTCAGAAAGAGCTGACGGGACGCGGAACTCACCTCGCGAGCGTCAGCGCGCGTCGCGCCCAGGCGATCTCGTCGCCACTCAGCGCGCGAAGCAGCAGGATCGCGGCGCAGTAAACGACGACTCCGACCGCGATCGGAACCAGAACCGCGTAACCACGCAGAGACGCG
This sequence comes from Candidatus Dormiibacterota bacterium, assembly GCA_035948155.1. Lineage (GTDB taxonomy): Bacteria > Chloroflexota > Dormibacteria > Dormibacterales > Dormibacteraceae > 40CM-4-65-16. The sequence continues at coordinate 5,624 of DASZJK010000262.1, read as the reverse complement.
AGCGGAGAGATTGCGACACCCATCACCAGGCCGGCGAGGATCACGCGCCAGCTCATGGCGACGACCTGCACGCGGCCGACGTGGCGCGCGGTCAAAGTCCACCCAACCACCCCGAGCACGGCTTCGGTCGCCACCGTCGCCCAGCTTGCTCCGATGTAGCTGAATGGCGGGATGAGCGCCAGGTTCAGCGCGACGTTGGCGATCAAACTCCAGCCGGCCGCCCAGGAAAAGGACGACTGGCGGTCGGACGCATTGAGCGCCCCGATGAAGGCGTTGTTGGCGAAAGCGATGCCAACCGCGAGTGCGAGGATCCGGAGCGGCCCGGCCGCGTTGCCGAAACCCGGTCCGAACAGCAGCGGCGCCAGCGGCGCTGCGAGCACGAAGATTCCGACGCTTGCCGGCCATCCCATGATGAGGAGCGCCTTGTAGAAGCGGTTCAATGCATCGAGCATCTCCGCCGGTCGCTCGCGGTGATAAACCGACAGCACAGGAAATACGACTGAGAGAAACGTGATCGGGATGAACAGCAGCGACTCGATGGGTTTGTAAGCCGCAGCGTAGTACGAGGCGTCCACCCGCCCGTGGAACAGCAGCACCAGTGGCTGGTCGATCTTGAAGTAGAGGATCGTGAGCACGAAGGTCAGCGCAAAAGGGAGGCCTTTCCAGAACCATTCGCGCAGCAGTGCCGTCTCGAAACGCCAACCGATGACCGCGATCCGTTTCGCCGCGAGCACGATCGCGAAGTAGACGCAATCGAAACCGTACTGCGCCGCGTACGCCCACACGTAGTACGGGACGCCCTGGTTGGTCCGCCCTCCGTACACGATGAGGGCAAGCAGCAGAACGCTTTCCAGGATCACCGCGATCGCCTCGTAACCAAGCTGCTGCACGGCGTAAAGGCCATTGCGCAGCAGCGACGAGTACGAGGTCAGCACCATCAGGACGAAGCCAGGCACGATGAGGCCAGCCAGCCCGAGCGGATAGACGAGCGCCGCGAGGAGGAGCAGCGCCGCCACCGACATGAGGAGCCGAACGGACATCACGTTTTGCAGGTAGCGCTGGATCTCGCTCGGGTGCCGCGCTCCCTCGCGCACGAACAGCACGTTGAAGCCCAGGTCGAGGACCACGCTCGCGATCGCGGTCAGGTTGATCAGCGCCGTGAACACGCCGTAGTGCTGGTTGCCGAGCCTGCGGATCATGTAGAGGACCGTGACGAGCGCGATGAGCCGCGCGACGACCTTCGCCGTGAGCACGATGGTCGAATTGCGAAGCGCTCGCGAGCCGAGCCCGAGGCTGGAGGCGGGCACCTGAGGTGCTGAATCGTTGGCTGTCAACTGCCTGAATCCTAGTGCCCGGTACCACGAGGGTCACGGATACCGGCCACTAGCCTCGTTACACTCGACCGCCACGATGCCGGATCGCATTCGAATCCTCAGCGGCATGCGGCCGACCGGCCGATTCCACCTCGGCAACTACCTCGGCGCCGCCAAAAATTGGGTCGAGCTGCAGTCGAAGTACGAGTGCTTCTACTTCGTCGCGGACTACCACGCGCTCACCACGGAGCCCGACGGGCGCAGAGCAGAGGAGAAGGTCTTCGACCTGACGGCCGACCTGATCGCTGTCGGCATCGACCCCAAGCGCAGCGTTCTCTACCTCCAGTCGAAGGTGCCGGAGGTCGCCGAGCTGACCCTCCTCCTCTCGATGGTCACGCCGCTCAGCTGGGTCCAGCGCGTGCCGACTTTCAAGGAGATGGCCAAGCTTCACCCGGACAACGTCAACCTTGGACTGTTCTCCTATCCGATCCTCCAGGGCGCCGACATCCTGATCGTCAAGGGGACCGGCGTGCCGGTAGGAAAGGACCAGCTGGCCCACCTCGAGCTGGTCCGCGAGGTCACGCGCCGGTTCAATCGAACGTACGCGCCGGTGCTGCCGGAGCCGCAGGCGCTGCTGACCGAAACGCCGCTGATCAAGGGCACCGACGGAAAGCAGCGGATGTCGAAGACCGTCGGCAACATCGTCGGCGTCACGGACGATCCCGATGTGATCCTCAAGCAGGTGCTGAGCATGGTCACCGACGTCAAGCGGCCGCGCCGGACGGACCCAGGACATCCCCGCCAGTGCAACGTCTGCGCCTTCTACAAATACTTCTTCGACGACTGGGAGCAGTACTGGGAGCTATGCCGCAAAGCGCAGATCGGCTGTTACGACAAGAAGAAGCTTCTGGCCGAACGCATCATCGAGCGGTTCGCGCCATTCCGCGAAGCGCGCTCAGAGCTCAGCCCGGAGCAGGTCAGCGCCATCCTCGACGAGGGGAGCGAGAAGGCGCGCGAGGTGGCCCGCCAGACGATGCGCGAGGTGCGTTCGGCGGTTGGCCTGCCGCCCTACCTGGATCGCTAAGATTTGAGCCGGATGGCAGACGCTGCGGCTCCACGGCGACTGACCCGCCGGACGTTCATCGGATGGTGGATGGCGGCCGTCCTTACCGCGTTTGCGGTCACGGGATTGCTTCCGATCCTCGTCTTCTTCTGGCCCGCACCCCCTAAAGGCCAGAGGAAGGTATCCATCACCGTCGCCCTGGACACGCCGCTGGACCAGCTGCAGGAAGCGACCGCGACGAAGATCCTCGCGCCCACGTCACCCAACTCCGCCTTCATCATGGCCGACGGGGGCGGCGACAACGCGCCGGGCGACCTCGCGTTCGGCGCCTTCGTGGTCAAGAACGCGGGCAAGGTCTCGGTCTTCGCGCAGAACTGCTCGCACCTTGGGTGCTCGATCAGCTTCGTGGCGGCATCCGACACGCACCCCGAAAACAGCTTCGACTGCCCGTGCCACGGCTCGCGCTTCCACCTCGACGGCACGGTCCTGCACGGGCCGGCCGCGAACCCGCTCTCGCACCTCTCGTGGAAGCAGGGCGACAGCCCGACCACGATCCAGGTGGACGGCATAGTGCTGGGCTTCTAGACCGTGGCCATCCCGCACCCGCGCGACATCCAGGTAGCGGTCGTCGATTGGCTCGACGCTCGCTTCCCCTTCACCGAGGACGTCGACAAGGCGCTCTACCAGCGGGTCCCCAACTTCGCCAACGCCTTCTACTACTGCTTTGGCGGGATGGTCTTCGTGCTCATCGCGCTGCAGCTCGTGACCGGCGTGCTCCTGGCGCTGTACTACGTGCCGGACGCGACCGGCAACCCGGCTCCCGCGTACAACAGCGTGCTGTTCATCCAGAACAACGTGTACCTCGGCTGGCTGATTCGCGGCACCCATTTCTGGGCCGCCAATCTGCTGATCATCATGGTCCTGCTCCACATGGCGCGGGTCTACTGGACCGGTTCCTACCGCGCGCCGCGTGAGCTCAACTGGATCGTCGGCGTGCTGATGCTGTTCATCATCCTGGCGCTCGCCCTCACCGGTTATCTGCTGCCGTGGGACACCAAGGCGTACTTCGCGACCGAGGTCACGATCAAGATCACGGCCGGCATCCCGATCGAGCCGGTCAGCGCTTTCATGAAGCAGCTGCTGCAGGGCGGGCCGGTGGTCGGGCCGCCTACGCTCCAGCGCTTCTTCACGCTGCACGTTTTCGTGCTGCCGGCGTTGATCGTCCTTTTGATGTACGTCCACTTCAAGTTGATCCGCGCGCACGGGATCTCGGAGCCGCTATGAGCGAACAAGACATCGACAAGGAAGGACCCGGAGCCGCCGTCGCACCCAAAGAGGTCGAGATCGTCGAGAAGGAAGGCCACGCCGGGGGGCACGCGCTGGAGCCCGAGTACAAGCGCCTCCCGATCGGGCCCGACCACATCCTGTATCCGATCGTGGCGAGCCTGGCCGCTTTCCAGTTCCTGTTCGGCGAGCCCGGGCACCACCTCGCCGACGACATGCCCGAGGAAGACACGCACCCGTTCTTCCCCGACCACTTCTGGCCCTACCCCGTGATCATGGTCATGATGCTGATCGTCGTCGGCCTTCTGGCGGCGTTCTTGCAGAAGAACCTCCAGCTCGAGGCTTCGGCCGACCCCCGCGCCGTCACCATCCCGCGACCCGACTGGTACTTCCTGTTCCTCTTTCAGTTCCTCAAGCTGGGCAACGAGTTCGTCTTCTCGATCGGCATCGGAACCGTCGCGATCATCGCGCTGGTCATCTTTCCTTTCCTCGACCAGATTCTTGGTCCGAAGATGGCCCACCGGCTCGGATGGAAGAGGTGGCCCGTGCCCGGCCGCAACATCATCACGGGCACCATCTTCGTTGGCTCGCTGGTGTTCATCGCGCTGCTCGAGCTGTGGGCCCTAGCAGGCCCGCAGTTCTGCTTACCCTGGTTCGTCAACAGCCCCGTATGCGGGGCTTGACCCGCTAAGTTCGGCTGTCGTAGAGCTGCTTGGTCAGCTCGATCTGCGCCAGATGCTCGCGCCCGTGCCCGTAGTTGGAGATCATCCACTCGATCCCTGGGCGCGGAGGCCTGTCCCCGCGCGGGCGAAGCTCCGTCAGGTCCGCCTCGGTCACAGCCGCGATCAGCTCGCCCATCTCCCGATCGGCGGCGTCGATCATCTCCAGAAGCCGCTCGGCCCCGGCCTCCGCGCGGAACTCTGAATCGCGGTCCCGTTGCCCCGGAATCGAGCGAACCGAACGCATCATCTCGAGCTCGGAACCGAGCGTGTGCGTGACCAGGACCGCCACGGAGTTCGCCTTGGGCAGCGGGCGCCAGTTCAGGGTTCCCTCGTCGAGGCCTCGGACCTGCACGCGAAGGTTCTCGTGCAGCTCGGCGTAGAGCTTTCCAAACGCCGTTTGCAGCGCCTCGTGCATTAGACCTTCTCCGTGACCCGATATTCGAGGTATCGCCCAAACAGTAATCGCGTGTGGGCCTCGAGCGCGGGAAGCACGCTCAGCACGATGCCGACGATCGGGTAGAGGAAGTACTGGCCGTAGATGGCGACCCGTTTCCAGCCCGGCCAGCTCGCCGGCTTGGGCGGCAGCAGCTGCATCTCGAAGTAGATGAAAAAGACGACGGTCGACAGCGTGATCCCAAGCAGCACGCCCGATACGCTCCACAGCACCTGCCCCATGTCTGTCAGTGAGAAGTCGGTGCTCACCCAGATCGGCACCGACGCTCCAAACATCAGAAGCACCGGAAGGAAGATCCAGTTGAGGTGGTTGAGGAACAGGTTCATGAACCTCCGGAAGCGCAGCCAGATAGGGATCTCGGGGTGCTTGAAGAAACGCGCCATGACGTAAGGCACGTCGGTGATGCCCCATGCCCAGCGCTTGATCTGGTTGTACTGACTCATGTGCGTGGAGGCGTAGTCGCGAGAGTTGGGTGAATCGCCGTAGATCGGGAGATAAACCGACTTCACTGAGAATCGCTCGCCGAAGGTGAAGAACGCCTTCCAGTAAAACCTCGAGTCCTCGGGGATCACGTCCTTGTCCCAGTAGCCGACTTTATGGACGAAATCGAGGCTGCAGGTGTAGCTGGAGAATGCCACCAGGCGCTGCGGCCGCGAGTGCAGGAACATCTGCCACTGCGACGTGCTCGCCGACATGATGCGCACAGCCATGGGCACCTGCCAGATGTTGTTGTGGAACAGCGGCACGGGCTGCCAGATCACGTAGTCGCGCAGCGGTTCGCGCGCGTG